>JBHHZX010000130.1:0-9882 GCA_046758265.1 Phycisphaerae bacterium | reverse complement strand
GCCGACCTTGAGTTGATGCTGCCCCAGATAGTGAATGCCCCGGGATTCCTGGAAGCGCACAAGATCAAGACGCGCAACACCAGTATGGAGTGCGGCCGCCTCGAAGTCATCTTCGACGTGCCGGACCAGTCCCGGGGTCCGCTGGCCACGCTGGACCTGCGCCCCTCGCTGCAACTGTCTCTTTTCAATGCCCGCGAAAACGTCTATCTGCGCGACCAGCAGGAGGCCACCACTCGCGAAGTCTACGCACACCAGTTGGAGTTTAACCGTCCGCAGGGCGTGATCCGCGTGCTTGGCTCACCGGAGGACGGCACGAACGCAAAGGTTTATGAGGAGAACAAGGAAACCGGCCGCGTCACCGGACCCATCGCGTTTCCGGAGATTATTATCGACCTCAAAACCAACACCATTCGCGGCAAGAGAATCCGCGGCCAGGCGGGAGGGAAATGAACTGACAAAGTAACAGAGCGACCGGCAGCAAGGTGGACGGAGCGTCCTCTTCCTCGTTCTCTGGTGGCGTTGTCAGCGGGTTTCGCTGCTACATCCGCTCGATCGTTTCGATCCCCAGCAGCCCCAGCCCCAGCTTCAGCGTGCGGGCCGTCAGATCGCACAGCCGCATGCGGCTCAGACGCGAGGCTTCGTCGGGGGCCTTGAGCACCGGGCAGGCTTCGTAAAACCGCATGAATTCCGCCGCCAGCTCGTAAAGGTAGCCACACAGCACATGCGGCGCCAGGTCGCCGGCGATGGCGTCGATCGTCTCCCGCAGCCGCCCCAGCCGCAACGCCAGGGCGCGTTCTGCCGCGTCGTCGAGCGCGAGCGTGACATTGGCCGCGTAAACGTCCGGCTCACCGAAGCGCTCGGCGGCCTTGCGATAGATCGAACGGATGCGGGCGTAGGCGTACATCATATACGGGGCCGTGTTGCCCTGCATCGCCAACATCTTCTCCCAGTTGAACACGTAGTCGCTGACCCGATCATTCCGCAGGTCGGCGTACTTGACCGCCGCGAGCCCAACCCGCCGGGCAATCTCCCGCTTCTCCGCCTCGCCAAAAGCCGCCGCCGCGCCTTCCTCCCCTTCGTCGCTCCGTCGCTTCGTCGCTTCGACGCTGTCCTGGTTCCGGCCTTCGAGCAGCTCGTACGCCCGCTTTTCCGCCTCGTCGAGCAGCTCGCGCAGCTTGACGTGCTGCCCCGCGCGGGTTTTCAGCGGCCTGCGATCCGACCCCAGCACGCTGCCGAAAGCAACGTGCTCCAGCGTGACGTCGTCGCCCGCCCAACCGGCGGCGCGGGCGGCGGCGAAGAGGGTCTCAAAGTGCAGTTTCTGGCGGGCGTCGGTCACGTAGATGATCCGCCGGGCGCCCAGCTCGTCGATGCGGTAGCGGATCGCCGCCAGGTCCGTCGTCGCATATAGAAACGCCCCGTCGGACTTCTGGATGATCATCGGCAGCTCTTCGCCGTCCGGCTTCTTGAACTGCGGCTCGCCCTGGTCGTCGTAGAAGAACACGCACTGCGCCCCCTCGTCTTGGCGCAGCTCGACGTAGGGTGCGGCGGCCGGCGTGTTCTTATCGCGCGGCGGCAGCTTTTCCTGCAACTCGGCCAGCACCGGCGCCAGCCGCTCGTTGTAAAAGCTCTCACCGCACACGTCGCTATCTTCGAGTAGCACGTTCAATCGGCGATAGATGGTCAGAAAAGCGCGGCGGCTGGCGGCACAGAGGTTTTCCCACGTGCGTCGTGCGTCGGGGTCGCCGTCCTGCAATTTGCCGACGGCACTGCGCGCTGCGTCAGCGAACGCCGGGTCGGACTTGAAGCGTTCTTGGGCCACGCGGTAGTCATCCTCGATGGCGTCGAGCACGTCGGCGTGCGTCTCGGGGGTGGGAATCGGGTGGTCGGCGTAGTACGCGATCAGCATGCCGAACTGGGTGCCCCAATCGCCGACGTGGTTCTGGCGGATGACCTCGTGGCCTTCGAAGCCGAGCACGCGGGCGAACACGTCGCCGATGATCGTGCTCCGCAGGTGGCCGACGTGCATTTGCTTGGCGATGTTGGGCGACGAGTAGTCGATGACCACTGTCTGCGGCTTCTCAACCGGGGGCATGCCCAGACGATCGACCATTGGTTGTGCGGAAGAGCCGCCGGCCTCAGCCCGGGCGGTTTTCTCCCTCGCTCGCGCTTCGGGCTCGGATTGCGCCGGCGCTTGCGCTGCGGGCCCGGATGGACCCCGCGCTTGCGCTGGGGGTTCTGACTCCGGGGGTACCGGAATCTCGCCGCGGTAAGGCGAGTGGTGGGTGGTACGGGCGTCCCGCCCGTCGGGAGGTGGTGCCGGGATTTCGCCGACGTAGCGCGAGAGGAAGTCATTTGAGAGCCGAATGTTGATGAAGCCCGGGCCCGCAATCTCCAACGGCTCGGCGATGCCTGCCAGATCGACCGCGTCCGCAATCCGCTGCGCGATCTCACGCGGCTTAGCTTTGAGCCGCTTCGCCAGCGACATCGCGACATTGCACTGGTAATCGCCGAACTTCGGATCGGTTGCCGGCCGGATCTGCGGATCAACTTCTCCTGCCGTTGTCCCGGCGACCTGCGCCACCGCGGCAGCGAACCGCTGTCTTAGAATGTTGATCAGACTGTCGTGCTTCATGTCGGGAGTGAGGCTACCCGTAGCAGTTGACTCTCGCAAGTTTCTGTGTCGCGGCGTCCCACCACGAGCACGGGCGTACGTTAACAACTTGCCGAATACAGCACGCTGGCGCCTTCTGATCGACGGAAACGGGTTCCGAATCGCCAGCACGAGGCCGCAAACGATCCCACCAGCGATGAAGTGCAACAGCCACTGGTCTTTCCAGGTACCGACCGGCGAGAAGACGCCCCAGGAAGCCAAGCTCGCGCTCAGCCACAGTGCGGGAACAGTCAGGGCAACGGCCAATGTCCAGATGAGGTACTCACGGGTCGCATGCAGCCAACTGCACCGGGAGGCGCACAAACGGCGCACCTCCAACGGACCCATCAGCAGCATTAATACACCTATGGGTGCGACGATAAGCATATAGGGCGCTACTAAGACGCCGGCGACCGCACCGACGACCAGGAGGAGTCCACCGAGCAGACACACGTCCAGGGCCGTCTGCAGTTCCCGACGCCGACGGTCTGCGTCCTGGGGTGTCCCCCACAGCGTCGAGAGCGGATTGTGCTTCCCACACTCCGGACAGCGAATCGGATCGCCGGGCAACCCGCGCAGGTTGTAGCCGCAGTGCAGACAGTACAGATCGAGATTGTGGGCATCCGTCGCTGACGGCGGCGACTGGTTCGCTGTTTCGAATTGTGCGTGCGGCATGCGGGTAGTGTACGAAGGGCAAGGTGACCGCGATATGCGAACGGCATCGAAGCTCTACGGCCGGCAGGGACGCCGGCCCTTACGTTTGCCCGCTCCAATCCGTCTCGTAGAGGATATACCCCGACTGTTTCATGCCGAGCTGTTCGTAGACCCGCTGCGCCCGCGTGTTCCCGCTGTCCACGTAGAGGCGGAGGCCGCGGACGTCCGGCTGGTGGCGCGCTTGGGCTTCGACGTGTTGGTGAAGCGTGCGATAGACGCCCTGACGGCGGGCGTCAGGGCTGACGTACACACTCTGGATCCACCAGAACCAGCCGTCGCGCCAGTCGCTCCACTCACGTGTGATCAGCAATTGCCCGACGACCTTTCCGTCCCGCTCCGCCAGGTAGTACACTCCACGGGTGGGATCCGCTAAAAGACGCCGAACGCCTGAGCAGACGGTGTCGGGATCGAGCCGCCGGCCTTCGGCCTCCTGCGCCAACGCGAGATTGTTGGCCGTGACGGTTTCAGCGTCGTCCGCACTTGCAGTACGGATGGTAACGTTGCTCATGGCTCAGCCTGAACGGCGCGCGGTTGTTGCGAAATCAGAATGCGCCGGTAATCCGAACCCCAAGCGCAAGCGCGGGGTTTCGTGCCCCGGCGACCGGCGGCGCGTGGCTTGCGCTTTGAGCTCTGACTGTTCGCCGCGACCCGTCGCTTGCGCTCCGGGTTCGGATAGAGCGTACCATTAGGCAGTCCGATGATCGAGGACTGGAAGGGCAAACGTGTCATGGTCATGGGGCTGGGCCGGTTCGGCGGCGGGGTGGGCGTGACGCGCTGGCTTGCGCAGAGCGGGGCCAGAGTCCTGGTGACCGACAAAGCCCCGGCGGAAAAGCTGCGGGAATCGGTCGAAGAAATTGCCGACCTCGACGTTGAGCTCCGGCTCGGCGAGCACGTCGAGGGCGACTTTCGCGAGACCGATTTGGTCGTCGTCAGCCCCGCGGTCTCGGAGTCCTCCCCCTTCCTGCAAGCGGCCCGCGACGCCGGCGTGCCGATCACAACGGAAATCAACCTGTTCGTCGAGCGCTGCCCGGCGCGCTGCATCGGCGTGACCGGCACGGTCGGCAAGAGCACGATCACCGCCATGATCGGCCACGTGCTTCAGCGCACGGTGACCAATCGGCGGGTGTGGGTTGGCGGCAATGTGGGTCGCTCGCTGCTCGAAGATCTGAGTGAGATGACCGCCGACGATCTGGTCGTACTCGAGCTCTCCAGCTTTCAGCTTGCCCGCACCTCGGCGGTCCGCTGGAGCCCGCAGGTCGCGGTGGTCACCAACATTTCGCCAAACCACCTCGACTGGCACGACACGTTCGCGGCGTATGTGGCGGCCAAGCTCAACATCGTCCGGTATCAGGACCCCGGTCGTGACGCGATTGTCATCGGCGACGACGCCGAGCTGCAACACCATTTCGACCTGATGTTCGGCGACGTTTCCGGCATTTGGCGTTACGGGCTCGACGGCGACGTGCCGGTCGCGGTGATGCAGACGACGCCGGCGGTGGATTGCGACGATCGACGCCTGCGCTGGGAAGGCGTGCAGTTGGCAGTGCCCGGTCGCCATAACCGTGAGAACTCAGCCGCGGCGCTGACCGTTGCGCATGTGCTGGGAGTCGAGGCGGACGCAGCGGTGGCGGCGCTGGCGACGTTTGACGGTTTGCCGCACCGGTTGCGGCGCGTCGCCGTCCGCGACGGCGTGACGTACTACAACGATTCGAAAGCCACCACGCCCCGGGCGGCGATCACTGCGATGAACGCGTTGGACGCGCCGCTGCTGATCATCCTCGGCGGCTACGACAAGGGGATCGACCTGAGCGCCGCGGCGGAGCTGGCAGCAAAGCGGGCCAGGTTTTCAGCCTGTATCGGGCAGACGGGGCCCGCATTGCTGGCGTCGATCCGCGCCGCCGGTGGAAAGGCGGAATTGTTCGACGGGCTCACCGCGGCGGTGGCGGCGTGTGGCGAACGTGCCCAGCCCGGTGACGCGGTCTTACTCTCACCGGCGTGTGCGTCGTGGGACATGTTCGCGGACTACCGCGCGCGCGGCGAGGAATTCGCGCGCCTGGCGATTGAGCGGGCAGGAGCATCGTTGTGAAGCGCGGTCCGCAGCGCGGCGCGAACCCCAATCCGAGCCCCAAGCGCAAGCGCGGGCTCTTTCCGCGGGAGCAAACCAAGGCCCGACCAAGCAACACGGTACTCACTTTCGACGAGCCCCTCGCTCCCGTTCGCGGATCGGATGGTGGACGGCCGGCGGGCGAAACTTGCGAAGATTGGCATCATCGATGCGAATATAGAGGTGAAAGCGTCGCCGCGCGAATCGCAATTGAGCGCGCTGGTTGTACGGAGTACTTGGGGATGAACCGCAAGAAGCAAGGCAGCATCGTCGGCGCGTCGCTGTGGATGCTCTTCATCGCGATTCTGCTGTGTTGGGCACCTTTCATCGGCCCGCTGATCGCCGGTGTGGTCGGCGGGAAGAAGGCTGGCGACGTGGGGCGCGCAATCATCGCCGTGTTTCTGCCCGGTCTGCTGCTTGCCCTCGCCGCGTTTTTGCTGGCCGGGGTTTTCGCCGGCTTGCCATTGCTGGGCTTCATCGCCGGCCTGGGCACCTTCGCGTTCGTCGCGTCCAACGTTGGGCCGATGCTGCTGGGGGCGATCATCGGCGCGATTCTGGATTGAGCTTTCATCCGGGGCGCGGTGCGTAACAGAGCCCGACGCGCAAGCGAGGGACTGCTTCTTGCGCGCCGCGCGCGAATCCCTCGCTTGCGCTTCGGGCTCTGATTTGAGGGGGCGGGGCGGGTGGAACCCACCCTAGGAGTCCGTTGAAAAAGGGGACAGGCACCTCCCAGACACCTTTATTTGACGAGGGTCTCGGCCAACGGCTCGGAGCCAGTCCCCTTCTTCAACGGACAGCTATTCTTCCGGCCGTTTGATCTGATATTTGCGCAGCCGGTAGCGGAGATTGTCGCGGCTAATCCCGAGGACTTCCGCGGCGCGGGTCTGATTCCAGTCGTTGTCCTCCAGGGCCTTCACGATCATCGCCTTCTCGTAGCCTTCCAGCGTTGACTCGCCGGACCGTTCCAGCTCTTCCTTCGGCAGACCAGCAATCTCGCGCGGGAGGATTTCCGGGGAGATGCGGCCGGTGTCGCATAGCAGCACGGCCCGCTCGATCACGTTGCGCAACTCGCGGATGTTCCCGGGCCAGCGGTACCCGCTTAACAGCTCCATCGCCTCCGATGTGACCTCCGCCCGCGGCCAGCCGAACTCCTTCGCCGTGCAGTCCACGAAGTAGTCAACCAGCGCCGCGATGTCCTGGCGGCGATCGCGCAGCGGCGGCAGCGAAATCGGAAAGACGTTGAGCCGATAGTAGAGGTCCTCTCGGAACTGGCCGGACTCCATCGCTTCTTTGAGATTGCGATTGGTTGCGGCGATGATGCGAACGTCGCAGGAGATGGTTTTCACGCCGCCGACGCGCACGAACTCGCGCTCCTGCACGGCGCGCAGCAGCTTGATCTGCGTCGAGCCGCTGATGTCGCCGATCTCGTCGAGGAAAAGCGTGCCGCCGTTGGCGAGCTCGAAGCGGCCGAGCTTGGTGGCGGTGGCGCCGGTGAACGCGCCTTCCTCGTGGCCGAACAGCTCGCTCTCCAGCAAGGTCTCGGGCAGCGCGGCGCAATTGATTGCGATGAAGGGCCTGTCCTTGCGGGGGCTGTTGGCGTGAATTCGGCGGGCGCTGAGCTCTTTGCCGGTACCGGTTTCGCCGAGCAACAAGACGGTGGCGTTGGTGGCGGCGACGCGGTCGCACAGTTGCAGCACCGCACGCAGCGCGGCGCTGTCGCCGATGATCGGATCCTCATGCTGGGCCACCTCGCGGAGCCCAAGATTCTGCTTTTTCAAGTCTTCGTGCGCCTGCGCGTTGCTGGCGCTGATGGCCGCGAGGTTCGCAAACACCCGCAGAATCTCGAGGTCGCGGGCGCTAAACGGCTCGTCGTTGTTTTTGTTCAGCACTTCGACTACGCCGATGACTTGGCCCCGGTGCTGCAAGGGGGCGGCGATCAGGCCGCGGGTCTGGAACGAGGTCTGGTCGTCGAAGGCCGAGTAGAAATCGGGGTCAAGGTGTGCGTCGGGCGCGATTTCGGGCTCGCCGGTGTGGGCGACCCGCCCAGCGATTCCGAGTTGCGCGTCAAACTCCTGCCCCAGCAGTTTCTTCGCGATCGCGCCAACCGTCGCTTTGAAGACCAGCTTGCGGCGCGGGCGGTCGAGCAGCATCACGGAACTGGCCTGGGCGTCGAGAACCTCGGCGGCCGACTCGGCGATACCCCGAAGGACGCTTTCGAGGTCGAGCGTGCTGTTGATCGCGACGGACGCTTCGAGCAACGCCGCCAGCGTGCCGCTGTCAATCGAGCCGGTTGTGAGCGAAGCCGCTTTGTCAGCCATACTTATCGTCCCGCAAAAAGTGCTCGCGGTCGGTACGGTCCGGCGACGGCTGGTCGGCCGGTGTTTTCCAGCCGCGCGTCCATTATGAACGCTCGCGGGTTGCAAACAAGCGATTAATGGATGTTGCCTCTATACTTATCGCTGGCTGGCGTATGGGCGGCGGGACCGCGACGACCTCCGATAACGCGTCGGCGGCCGAACGCGGGCCACCGTCGGCTTGGATCTCCGCCGTGGGCGAACCCACCCGGCCGGGTGGCGTACACAAGGGTAAGAGGTCGTGGATCCAAGAAGCGACGAGCAACTCTTGGCTGACCATCTTGCCGGTGTGACCGGCGCCTTCGATTGCCTCGTCGCGCGGTACGCAAACGAGTTGTACGGGTTCCTATGTCGTTTTGTCGCCGACAACGCCACGGCCGAGGACCTGATCCAGGAAACCTTCGTACAGGTGCACCTGGCGTCGTCGTCGTTCGATCCGGCCCGTACCTTCCGGCCCTGGCTCTACACGATCGCGGCGAACAAGGCCCGCGATCACCTGCGGTCACGTGGACGGCGACAGCAGTACTCGCTCGACTCCACCGGGGCCGGGAATGACGCTCAGGCTCCGTCGCAGAGCCTGGCGGCGGCCGAGACATCGCTGCCCGAGGTGGTCGATGCTGAAGAACGGAAAGCGGCTGTCCGGGAGTTGATCAAGCAGATGCCGGAGCACTTGCGGCTGATTCTGACGCTGGGCTATTACCAACAACTGCCGTATGCCGAAATTGCCACGATTCTGGAAATCCCGGTCGGTACCGTGAAGTCGCGGTTGCATGCGGCGGTGAATCACTTTGCCAGGCTTTGGCGCAGTCACACAGAGGCTGGCTCGACAACCGAGCCCTGAAGGAAAACGCAAGAATGTCCTTTTCTGCGGACAGTGGATTCGATCCGAAGCTACTCGACCTGCACCTGGGTCGATTGTGCGAACACGAGCAGGCGGCGCTCGAGCAGCGCATCGGGAGCGACCCGGGCCTGCGGGCGCAGAACGAAGCGCTCGCCACCATGTTCGAGGCGCTGGGCAGCGTGCGTGAGCCGGGACCGGGAGTGCCGGCGGGTCTGGTCGAGAAGATTTCCGCACGGGTTGCCGGCGCCGGCTCGCCGCCGCGCCTGGTTCGCCCGCCCCGTACGGCCGCGGCCGAGCTCGCCGAGGTCGAAGACGCGCGCGTCATCCGCCTGCACAACTTCCGCGAGATCGCGGCGGTGGCAGCAATGATCGTGTTAGCGGTTGGGCTCGGCGTGCCGAGCATGCTCCACATGCGTGAGCGCGGCCAACGCTTCGCGTGCGCCACACACCTGGCGAACATCGGCCGTGGAATGCAGGCGTACGCGATGGCCAACCACGACAGCTTGCCCTTCGCCGGCTGGAGCGCAAATAGCTCGTGGCGGCCGACCGTCGAGCCGGGCGTCGAAGTCCGGCCCAACCGCCGGCATGTTTACGTGCTGCTTAGAAACGGCCATGTGCCGGCGCGCATATTCATCTGCCCCTCCGCCAGCGACCTGCCCATGCCCGAGGACCAGGTCCCCTACCACAACAATTTCCTTGAGTCGCGCAACCTCAGCTATGCCTATCAGAATATGGCCGGCGTGCGCCCCTCGCTCCGCGACAATCCCGACCTGCCGGTGCTGGGCGACGACAATCCATTCTTCGACAACGGCTGGCCGCTGTTTGCCGTCATGCGCAGCCTGGGGCTCAGCGATCCCGCCAAGACGAACTCGCGGGTCCACGGCGGCGCCGGGCAGAACATCCTGACAATCCGCGGCAACGTGAAGTGGATGACCACGCCCAATTGCGGTCTCGGCGGCGACAACATCTGGACGATCCAGGGGGTGAACGAGTACACCGGCCGCGAGGGTCCGCAGTCCACCACCGATTCGCACCTGCTGAAGTAGCGCACGACGATTTCGCTTGCCGAACCGTACAGCGGGCAGTCGAACCGCGCCCCTTTGACGATGCGCTCCAGCGCTGCCACGGGCCGCTCGAGACGATGGTCGCCGATCCGGCGCAGCAACGGGCTCGCCAGGACGAGGGCACGCTCGAAACGCGCGTAAGCACGCGAGAAGAG
>JBHHZX010000129.1:0-9883 GCA_046758265.1 Phycisphaerae bacterium | reverse complement strand
GGGCACGCCGCCACCCCAGATGAATTCCGTCGCGGCGTAGAAGTCGGGGTTGTAATCCTCGGGCCGGTAGCCAAATGGGAACGCAAACACAATTGTGCCGTTCTCCGCGATGTAGCCACCGCCGGCCTGCGTGATCGCCCGCAGGTTCTGCAAGCACTTGGCGATCCGAGCCTGCTCACGTACGCCCGGCAACGTCGGCGCGAAGACCGCAATCAGCAGCCCGAACGTCGTCACGACGACGCCGACCTCGACCAGCGTGGCCCCCCTGGGTTTCTGTTTTATGCGAATCATGACCTAACTCCTATGATGATCGAATTGAATGAATCCTCCGCATGGGGTGCCACTGGCAGCTTGCTGCCAGTGCTTTCCGGCTGCCCAAAGGCAGCCAGACACGGGCGGACAAGCCGCCCGTGGCACCCGGCCGCCCGTGGCACCCGATCCAGAGTTGTGACACGGCGTTTACTCACAGCTCGTACCGTAGACGGCGAGGAGCGCAGCGAGGTCGTCCAGGTCCACATCCTCGTCCCCGTCCAGGTCGCCGTCCTCGTAGCTGGCCCCGCTCGTGGTGCCGTAGTTCGATAGCAGTTGCGCCAAGTCGGAAAGGTCTCTGTCGTTGTCGCCGTCCAGATCCCCGGGGCACGCGGGTCCTGCGGGCACCTCGAACACATAGGCCGACCCCGAGTTGATGCCCTGGTCGTCGTCCCGCAGCGCCCCGATCACGGCGTTATTTCCGGAGACGGCCACGACGCAGCCGAACTGGTCCCACATTGCGGCGTCGGAAGGCAGCAGCTTGGCGACCTGCGTCCAGCCCGCGTCGGTGTAGCGGTACGCGTACGTTGAGCCGGAGCCCTCGCCGTTCTCAGCGTCGTGCGGCGCGCCGACGACCAGGGCGTCGGCGTCTATCGAGAGGGTAGCGCCGAACCAGTCGCTGACGCCCGTCTCGAGCTTCGCCGTCTCAGCCCACTGCGTGTCCTCGTAGCGGAATACGTACACCGCACCGGGGTGCGGATCACCGCCGTACTGCCAGAGCTCTCCGCGAGCCCCGATGACGACCATCTCTCCCGCAACGCCCACCGACCAGCCGAAGTAGTCTCTCGCCGCCCCGTCCGACGCCAGCAGCTTGGCCTCCTCGACCCAGCCCCCCTCCACATGGCGAAAAACGTATGCCGAGCCGGACTCGCGGCCGTTCTCGTCGTCGTACGGCGCCCCGATCACGGCGATATCGCCGTCAACCGCCACCCGTACGTCGAACAGCCCGGCCTCAGCCCCGTCAGAGGCGACGAGCTTGTCCACGCCACGCAGTTGCCCGTCGCCGAACCGGTAGACGTAGGCCGAACCGTTGTACTCGCCGACAGTGTTAATGCCCCCCACTCCGACGACGATGGTCTCGGCGGAGATGGCGACGGAACTGCCGAACAGGTTCTCCGAGGCCCCGTCGTAGGCCAGGAGCTTGGCAGCCTGGTGCCACTCGTCCCCGTATCCGAGGAACAGGTACGCCGCCCCTGAGTTGAGGCCGTTGTCGTCGGCGCGCGGCGCGCCGACCACGACCGCCCAGTCGTACCACAGATCAACCGCCACCGAGGCGCCGAAAAAGTCGCAAGCCTCCCCGTCGCTGGGCAGCAGCTTCGCTGCCTGCCCCCAATACGACCCGCTCCCCACGAACACGTACGCGGCGCCGGCGTTGTCGCCGTTGTCGTCGTCGTACGGCATCCCGACGGCCGCCGTGTTGCCCGAAATCGCGACGGGGGAACCGAAGTAGTCCTCCAGCTCCCCGTCTTCTGGGAGCAGTATCGCGAGTTCGTCCTGCCCGAAGACCGGGCCGGAACCGGTCCCGGCGCACAGCACTACCATCGTCACAATTGCCTTTGCCCATCGCATAGCAGTTTCCTCCCGCTCTAACGAGGAATTGAATATGAGGACTCGTCCGCGGCGCAGCAACGCACTGCGCACACTCTTCCAGCTACATTATAGACCTCCCCCAGGTGTCTGATAAACGCCGGCTATCGAATGAGTCAGGCAGGACCGGGTCCCGGACAACCTCTGGTCGCCCGCGCCACGCCGGACGTCCTAGCCTCAAGCCGTGCTTGCCTGACGTGTAGGGAAGTTCGATGCGAAGAGGACGGAGTGACCTGCTACGCTGAAGCTAGGCGTGCTGGGCTCCCTTGCCCTTCCAGTTGCGCCGAATCGTCGGCGTCAGCCATGTCGGCCGGGGGCAGCACTGTTACGAAGGCGCCAGCGAGGCCATGTAGCAAGCGATGACCATGACCACGCACAGCGGAATCAGCACTTCGACCCAGGTTATGTTTCTCACCATTACCACCACTCCCCTCAGCCGGGACCGCTGCCCCACCAGCGTTCGGCGCTGACGGACCTGTCAGGCGATTCGACAAGCTACCGCTGGCACATCGACCCAACGCCGCCACCTCTTGAGCCCGCGCCTCGTCCGAAGAGCAGGCGAGAAAACGCTGCTGGCCGGCGAGTCCCGCGTTCTGCGAGACGGGTCTGAAACACGCCGGCGGGCCGGAGTTTCGTCGCACTCGCGTTTTTCTGGGACGGCTTTCTCGAGGCAGAATCCGGTCAGCGGAAAGACCCGGATCCGCCGAAGGAAGGCCCGCGCGCGCACGGTCCGCGAAGAGTGGATCGGTTGTTTGCTGTGCGCACCGGTCGCAGGCCCAATCCGAGCCCGGAGCGCGACGGGCGGTTTGCTTCGGAGATGAAACCTGCGCGCTCACGTTGGCGGCTCGGGTTCGCCAGCCGGTGCGGACCGACGCCCCCGTGGGGGGTGACGGCTCGCGCCGGGGCTGATAGCTACGTTCTCCTCCCCACGCGGTGCACCAACACCGTATCGGTGTCGCCTGGCGTTCGCGGCTGCGTGGACGTAACGACGACGATCAGCTCACCCGGTGACGCCAGGCCGCGCTCCAGTAGCCGCGCGTCGAGCACGCCGGCCATTTCCGCCGGGTGGCTCAGCGGTTCAACGCGGAGCGGGATCACGCCGTAGAGCAGGTTCAGGCGGCGACACACGCGCTCGTCGTAGGTCAATCCGACAACGGGTATCGGCAAACGGTGGCGGGCGATCAGGCGGACGGTCTCGCCGGTGGCGGTCCACGCTGCAACCAGACACGCCTCAAGATCCAGCCCAGCCTGCACCGCCGCCCGCGCGATCGCAGACGTCGTGCTCCGCAGCGTCGAGACGACCGGGGTGAGTCCGACCGTGCCGCGCGCCCGCTGGTACGCCTCGGTCGTCTGCGCGATCCGCTCCATCATGGTCACCGCGACGCTCGGATAGGTCCCCACCGCCGTCTCGGCCGACAACATCACCGCGTCGGCGGCGTCGAGAATCGCGTTGGCAACGTCGCTGACCTCGGCCCGCGTCGGCATCGGGCTGGCGATCATGCTTTGCAGCATCTGCGTGGCGACGATCACCGGCTTGCCGGCCGCACGGCAGCGCGCGGTGATCTCTTTCTGTATCAGTGGCACGCGCCAGACGTCCATCTCCACACCCAGGTCGCCGCGGGCGACCATGACGCCGTCGGCTCGGCTGATGAGCTCGTCCAGGTGCTCGAGCGCCTCGGCCTTTTCGATCTTGACGATCACGCCAACGTCGCTCTGGCGCGCGTCGATGTTGCTTTTCAATTCAGTCAGATCCTCAGGTCGGCGAACGAACGACAGCGCGACGTAGTCAAGCTCGTGCGCAATCGCCCAGTCCAGATCCCGGCGGTCTTTCTCGGTCAGGGCCGGAGCCGCAAGAGAGGTGTCCGGCAGGTTCACACCTTTGTGAGAAGAAACACGTCCGCCCGCTGTGCAGGTGCACGTCACCACGTCCGCGTCCCGCGCGGTCACGAGCAGCCTGACCAACCCGTCGTCGATATAGATCCGTTGCCCTACATCGACCTCGTCCACGAAACATGCATAGGTAGTGGTAAAGCGATCCGGCGTGCAATCCTCCTCACCACGGACGAACCGGACGGTATCGCCCGGCCGAAGTTCGAGCGCGCCGCCGGCAACCTGGTTGAGGCGGATCTTCGGCCCGCAGAGGTCGCCCAAGCTGGCGATCGGCCGGTCATGCGCGGCGGCCCAGGCGCGGACGGCGTCGAGGCTGCGCTTGTGATCCCCCAACGTGCCGTGGCTGAAGTTCAGTCGGCAGACATCCACACCGGCTTCGAGCACGCCGGCCAGGCGCTCCGGGTCGGCGGTCGCCGGGCCCAGCGTGGCGATGATTTTCGTTCGAATCAGCGAACGGTTGTCGCGAGAATGCATCGGATCATCCACATGAAGGCGAACACCGAAGCGCCTGCCGCACCTCGGTCATGCGGCCGGCGAGACGCGGGTGGCATGGCCTCGCTTGCGTGGCCATGGAATTCGATCGATGGAAGCATGCTTAGGCAAGCGAGAGCATGCCACCCAGCCGCTACACCGCCGACGGCCGGCGCGTGTGCCAGTCCGTTTCGCGCTCGTACAGCCGGGCGGTTTGCAGAAGACGCGCTTCGCCGAAGACCGGAGCCAGCAACTGCAGTCCGATCGGCAGTCCGCCGCTGCTGAATCCGCACGGAATCGAGATGCCCGGCACGCCGGCGAGGTTCGCCGCGATGGTGTAAATGTCCGCCAGGTACATCTGGAGCGGATCGTCCATCTTTTCGCCGAAGCGGAAGGCCGGCGTCGGCGAGGTCGGGCAGGCCAGCACGTCGGCCTGCTCGAAGGCCCGTTCGAAATCCTGCTTGATTAACTGTCGGGCCTTGAGGGCTTTGTTGTAGTACGCGTCGTAGTAGCCGGCCGACAGCGCGAACGTGCCGAGCATGATACGCCGCTTGACCTCCGCCCCGAAGCCCTCCGCGCGCGAGGAACCGTAAAGATCAACGATGTCCTGCGGCCGAGCCGTGCGATGTCCGTAGTGCACGCCGTCGAAGCGGGCCAGGTTGCTCGAACACTCCGCGGTGGCGACCAGGTAATAGACCGCAATGCAGTACGGCGAGTGCGGCATCGACACTTCCACGATCGTGACGCCGAGCCGGCGATAGACGTCAATCGCCGCCTCGACCGCGGCGCGGACCTCCGCATCCAGCCCTTCACCGAAATACTCTTTGGGAATGCCGATCTTCAAACCCGACAAGCGCTCCGCCAGCTTGTCGTCGCTTAATTGAATCACGTAGTTCTCGACCGGCTGATCGAGGCTGGTCGAATCGTAGGGATCTTTGCCGCCGATGACGCCCAGGACCAGCGCGGCATCCGTCACGTTGCGTGCCAAAGGGCCGATCTGGTCAAGGCTGGACCCGTACGCAACCAGGCCGTAGCGCGAGACGCGGCCGTACGTCGGCTTCAGACCGACGACGCCGCACAGCGCCGCCGGTTGGCGAATCGAGCCGCCCGTGTCGGAACCCAGCGCCACCGGGGTCATGCCGGCCGCGACGGCGACCGTCGAGCCACCGGAAGAACCGCCGGGAACACAGTCAGCATTCCACGGATTGCGCGTCAAGCCGAAACCGCTGTTTTCGGTGGACGACCCCATCGCGAACTCGTCGAGGTTCGTTTTGCCGATGATGACCCCGCCAGCCCTCTCGATCCGCTGAACAACCGTCGCGTCGTAGGGCGAGCGGTAGTTTTCCAGGATCCGCGACCCGCAGGTGGTGCGGCCAAAGGTGGTGCAAATGTTGTCCTTAAGCGCAATGGGAACCCCGGCCAGCGGGCCCACGGGCTTGCCGGCAGCCATGTCGGCGTCGATCTGCTCGGCACGCCTGCGCGCGTGGTCGACCGTCAGGTCCAGGAAAACCTTCAGCTTGCGATCGAGCGCCTCGACCCGTTGCAACGCCTCGCCACAAGCGTGCATCGCCTTCAGTTCCCCGCTGGCGACGGCCTTCGCGATCCCAACGGCGGTTGGTTCGGTCCCCATCACGTCCCGGCCTCGGCAAGCGTGCGCCAGAGTGCCAGCCGGGAAGTTTCGGCGGAAAGGGATTCAGTCGCAAGGGGACGCAGAGCCGACCCGGCACGGCGTTACATCGTCGGACACGATCACGCCCCGCTGTGCGGGTCAAGCACCGCCGGCACGCGGAAGCAGTCGCGCTCCGTTTCGGGGGCGTTGGCGAGGGCCTGCTCGTTGGTGAAACCTTCCCGGGACTCGTCTTCGCGCAGTACATTCGTCACCGGCAGGGCGTGCGCCAGCGGCTCGACGCCCTCCGTGTTCAGCGACTCGATCTGCTGCATGTAAGCGAGAATGTTTGCCAACTGCCCGGCAAACAGCCGAATCTCCTCGTCGCTGAGGCTCAAGCGTGACAGCTTGGCGACCCGCCGAACTTCGGCTTCGTCAATCACCGCACTCATAGTCGGCGTCCGGTCGGGGAGTCGTTACTCGGCAGTGGGCGCTTCGTCGGCGGGTTTCCAGTCGCGCTTGGGCGGCTTGAGGACCAGGCCCATCCGAATCGCCTTCGCACTGACGCGAACGCGACAGACCCGGCCGTCGACCACGGCGCGGACCTTCTGGATGTTGGGTTTGAAGCGGCGTTTAGTGATGCCGGTGACCTTGCGGCCGACGCCGCCCAGATACTTGGCCTTGCCACGCCGGGCGATGGACCGGCCGAAGATCGTCTTTTTGCCCGTAAAAGCGCATTTGCGGGCCATTGCACGCCCTCGGGTCAACACTGCGGACTCAGACAGCTTACCAGCGGACAAGCGACTCTCGATACCTCACTCTAGCCCCAGGCGGCAACTGCGTCAATCTCGCCGCCTTCGCCCGTCCCCAATTCCTCGCCGAACTTGCTTTTGGTGGCCCAAGCCGAGAAAATATAACGGTTGTGCACGGCGCGTCCGCGTAGTCGGGGTCGCAATCCCCGCAAGCAAGCTGAGTACGCCGGCCCTGCCCGCAAGGCGAGGAACGCACGGATGGCCCGACGCCGGAAGAAACTCGGCGAAATCCTGGTGAGCTGGAACGTGCTGTCGCCGAACGCTTTGGCTGACGCCATTGCCTACGCGTCGGAGCACGGCAAGCGACTTGGGCAGGCGCTCGTCGAGCTGGAGCTGACGTCGGAGGACGATGTGACCAAGGCCCTGGCGACCCAGTTCGATCTCGAGTACGTCGACCTCGACAAGAACATCGTTGTCCCCGCAACGCTCGAGTTGGTGCCGCAGGAGCTCATCACCCGCCATACGATTCTCCCGATGAGCAAAGACGGGGACCGGATGAAGGTGATCATCCACGACCCGCTCGATCTGGAACTGCTGGATATGTTGCGGTTCCGCCTGAACATGGAGATCGACACTGCCCTGGCGCCACGGAGCAAGATCCAACGCTTCATCGACACCTTCCTGGCCAAGGTCGACAGCAGCATGGACGAGGCGATCGAGGAGATCGACCGCGACGTCGACCTGCACAAGGAAGAGCAGGCGGCGATGAAGAAGGCCAAGATCGGCGGCGAGGTAGCCGACGCCCCGGTGGTCAAGCTGATCAACCTGATCATCAACGAGGCCGTGCGGATGCGGGCCTCGGACATTCATGTCGAGCCGATGGCGGATCGCGTCCGCGTGCGTTATCGCATCGACGGCGTCTGCATCGTACGCGACAACGTTCCCAAAGGCATGCAGGGACCGGTGCTCGCCCGCCTGAAGATCATGTCGGGCATCGACATTGCCGAAAAACGCCTACCGCAGGATGGGCGGATCAGGATACGGGTCGGAAAGCAGGAGATCGACTTCCGCGTCAGCTCGCTGCCGGCGTACCACGGTGAAAGCATCGTGCTGCGTATTCTGCGGCCCGACTCGGTCAAGATCGGGGTCACCGGGCTGGGGTTCGAGCAGGATGACTACGAACGCTTCAAGAAGATCATCCGCCAGCCCAACGGCATCTTCCTGGTGACCGGACCGACCGGTTCGGGGAAGACCACCACGCTCTACGCCGCCTTGCAGGAGCTGAACCGGCCGGACAAGAAGATCATCACGGCGGAAGATCCGGTCGAGTACAACTTCACGGGGATGAACCAGTGTCAGGTGCGTGAAGAAATCGGCCTCTCGTTCGCCCGGATCCTGCGCGCGATGCTGCGCCAGGCGCCCAACATTATTCTGGTGGGTGAGATTCGCGACCGTGAGGCGGGGGAGGTCGCTATCCAGGCGGCCCTGACCGGCCACCTGGTCTTCAGCACGCTGCACACGAACGACGCACCGAGCGCCCTCACGCGTTTGATCGATATGGGCATCAAGCCGTTCCTGGTGGCCTCGTCGATTCAGGCGGTCATGGCCCAACGTCTGATTCGCCTGGTCTGCACCGAGTGTAAGGAAATCGATCCGGCGCCCGACCGGTTCATCCTGCGCTTGCTTGGCATCACCGACGCCGACCTGGTCGGCAAGCACGTTTTTCGCGGCCGGGGGTGTCAGCGCTGCGGCGGCATCGGCTTTCGCGGTCGGCAGGGCATCTTCGAGATGCTGGAGATGAACAACGAACTCCGGGAGTTAGCGTTTACGCGGTCGCCGACCAACATGCTCCGTCGGGCGGCGCGGGCCGGCGGCATGCGCAGCTTGCTCGAAGACGGCAAGCTCAAGATCCTGCGGGGTGTGACGACGCCGGACGAAGTCGTGCGCATCACGCAGCAGGAAGGCGCGGTAGCGCTTGGAGAAGGAGAATAGCGGAAGGTCTTCAAAGGACTTTGAGGAGCGTTTTAGGCCAGAGTGAGGGATAACGGTGGCAACGGTTCACATCGATCGCTTGTTGGAAACCTGTATTCGTGTTAACGCGTCTGACATT
Organism: Phycisphaerae bacterium; assembly: GCA_046758265.1. Taxonomy (GTDB): domain Bacteria; phylum Planctomycetota; class Phycisphaerae; order UBA1845; family Fen-1342; genus JALSRY01. The sequence continues at coordinate 1,158 of JBHHZX010000129.1, read as the reverse complement.
CACCTGCACGTCGGGCGTCCGCCGGTGCTGCGGATCGACGGCCGGCTGCGGAACCTCGAGACGAAAGTGCTCGAGGCGGACGATACGGTCGCCCTGATGAAATCGATCACCCCGGAGCGGAATCAGCAGGAATTCCAGGAAGAAGGCGGGACCGACTTCGGCTTCGCCTTCGGCGAGAAGGGCCGCTTTCGCGTGTCGGTCTTTCGAGCGAAAGGCAACGTGTCGGTCGCGCTGCGTCTCATTCCGTCCAGGATCCTGACATTCGAGGAGATCGGGCTCCCGCCGATCACGAAGGCCCTCTGTCGCCGACCGCGCGGCCTGTTCCTGGTGACCGGTCCGACCGGCTCAGGCAAGACCACCACGCTGGCGACGATGCTGGACTACATCAACCGCAATTTCGACCGCCACATCATCACGGTTGAAGATCCGATCGAGTACTACCATCCGCACCGCAAGTCGATCTTCACGCAGCGCGAGGTCGGGGTCGACGTGCCGAGCTTCGCGGAAGCGCTGCGGCGTTGTCTGCGCCAGGATCCGGACGTGGTCCTCGTCGGCGAGATGCGCGACCTGGAGACGATGGAGGCGGCGATTCGGGCCGCCGAGACGGGCCACCTGGTGTTCGCGACGCTGCACACGACCGGGGCCCAGGGCACGATCAACCGGATTATCGACGCGTTTCCGGTCGCCCAGCAGGAACAGATTCGGGTGCAGCTCAGCGTCACGCTGATCGCCGTGCTCTCGCAAGAGCTATTGCCGCTGAAGGGCACCAAGGGGCGTATGGCGGCGTATGAGTTCTTGCTGACGACGCCGGCGATCTGCAACCTGATTCGCGAGAACAAGACCTACCGCATCGACTCGAGCATCCAGACCGGCAAGAAGTACGGCATGCAGTTGCTCGACGAGCACCTGTGGCGGCTGTATGACAACGACATCGTGGCGGGCGATGAATGCCTCGAAAAGGCCCGTTTCCCGGCCGACTTCCAATCCAAGATGGACGAGAAGGCGCGTGGTCAGGCTGGGCCGGCCGGAGTCATGGCCAAGCCCGATCAACTGGCCAAGGAACTGGGCCAGCCGGAGGGGGAGGCGGAAGAGGCGGGCCAGAAGAAGAAGTAGCATACCCGGGTCGCGCGCGTTCGCTTGTCGCGCGCCGCGCCGGGG
>JBHHZX010000128.1:0-9925 GCA_046758265.1 Phycisphaerae bacterium | reverse complement strand
TGCCGGTCAGCGCGCCAACCCACGGGCTGGAGAGTTGGGTGCGACCTGTCCCGCTCCAGGAATGGCTTCCGTTTGCCCCCGGCGTGTGGCTGATGCTGGCGCTCGGCGTGTTCCTGGCCGCCGTTTTGCGCTATACCGTCCTCGGCCGCTACGCGTTCGCGATCGGCTCCAATGAGGCCACGGCGCGCCTGTGCGGCATTCGCGTGCCGCAAACGAAAGTCTTGATTTACGGACTCGCCGGGCTGCTGACCGGGCTGGCGGGCCTGATGCAGTTCGCTCGGCTGACGCAGGGCGATCCGACCGTCGCGATCGGCGTCGAGCTCGACGTGATTGCGGCGGTCGTGATCGGCGGCGGGTCACTGGCCGGCGGCCAGGGCTCGATGGTCGGAACGCTGGCGGGTGCGTTCCTGATGGCGTATCTCCGCAATCGTTGCACCGTCTTGGGCTGGCCGAACTTCGTGCAGGAAATGATCGTCGGTCACATCATCATCATCGCCGTCGCGGTGGATCAATGGCGCGTGCGACGGACGGAACGCTGGTAGCGCCGGCGTCCCGCCGGCCCGCTGACCGCAGAGGTGCCGAAATGAACGACATTCTCATTGTCGGAATCGCTACCGTCGATGCGATCGCCCGGCCGGTGGACGAATTCCCGCGCCCGGGCGGACTTCGGTTTTTCGAGCACCTGACCATCAGTACCGGGGGCTGCGCGATTAACTGCTCGATCGCGCTCGCGAAGCTGGGCGTGCCGTGCGACGTCATCGCGCGCGTTGGGATGGACATGCTCGGGGATTTCGTCCTGGCGGAATTGGAGCGGTACGGCGTACCTGGCGATGCCATCGCACGTGACGGCAGCACCAGCACGGCGTTCACGTTCGCGGCCGTGTCGAGCACCGGCGAGCGCAGCTTCGTTCACACCACGGGCGCGGACGCGCGATTGTGTCGTGCCGACGTCCCGCCACAGCGCTTAGCCGAGCGCAAGCTAGTATTCGTGACCGGGACAATGTTGATGGACAGCCTGGACGGTGAGCCCACCGCGGAACTGCTGGCGGACGCCCGTGCTGCCGGCGCCGCGACGCTCTTGGATACCGTCTATGTCGAGTCGACTCCGGCGACGGAGTGGCGCCGCCGTGTTGTCCCGGCGCTGCCGCACCTGGATTACTTCGTCCCGTCGCGCCCGGAAGCGTGCGCAATTAGCGGCCTGGAGGACCTGTCCGAGATCGCCCGGGATTTCCAAGCACGCGGCGCGCGGAACGTGGTGATCAAGCTGGGTGCGCGGGGGGCTTTTTGCCGCGACGGGCGAGGTCGGGAACGCCTCGTGCCTGCGTTTCGCGTCGAGCCGGTGGTTGATGCGACCGGTGCCGGCGATTGCTGGAGCGCCGGCTTTTTGGTCGGTTTGCGGGATCGCCTTGCTCTGGAGGAGGCAGCGCTGCTGGGCAATGCAGTCGCCGCTCACGGTATCCAGGCGCCCGGTGCAACCGCAGGCGTAAAGCCTCTGGCAGCGATCCGCGCGTTCATGCAGGCAAACCGGGCCCGCTTTGCAGAAGAGGATTAGCAGACTTCGTGCCCGCGACCATGCCCCGTCGGCGCGTCGGCCTACGGCCGCCAAACAGACGGCCGCACGCGGAACGTGCGGATTTCATACGGCTTGAACTCGGCTTTGATCGTCCGTCCGGCGATCCTCAGGCGCCCGGCCTGGTTCATGTTGCGCTCGAGCAAGTCGGTTTCCACGACACTTCGGGCATCGAAGCCGAGCGCGAACGTCGCGTTGGTTCGCTTGCCAGCGCACTCATAGGCCCGAATGATGAAGTCATCGTTGTCCTCCGCCCGCTTCATACACGTCATGATGACGTTGGCCGGGTCGACCTGGCAGCCGGACCACGCCGTCCCCAGACCCTCAGTGGGCGAGACGCCCGCCCTACCCTGCGATTCGACGATTAGGACCTGCAGGGGTTTGTTGAATTCCCACGCTGCCCGTGCCGCCGCGGCCTTATCGAGCGGGCCGCGGTGCGGGACCACCGCGTAGCGCATGTAGTGCGTGCCGACGTCGGGTGCGGGATCGGGCTCATAGGAGCTACGCAACAGCGTCAGACGGATCACACCGTCTTTCACATCGTAAGCGTGCTTGCAGTCATTCAGGACGGTGATGCCGTGTAGACGTGACCGGGCCTTCACGGGCGAGACGCCCGTGCCACCCCCGCCGGACCCGGCATTCACGGGCAAGACACCCGTGCCACCTGTCAGGTCGCACCACTTCAGCGCGACGTTTTCGTGCCCGTCGTTCTTGCGGCTGATGTCGCCGAACGGAATCTCGTACGTGGCGACATCGGCGCTCAGGTCCGTGTCAAAGGCAACTTTCAGCACTGGTCCGCCATCGGAGCTGTTGCCGAGCTGCCGCCAGTTCACGGTGGTCTCGTAGTCCACGCGCGAGCTGTTCGGATACGTGATCGTGTCTTGCGTGATCGTTGATTTGTCATACTGGTAGACGGTACGCACACGCCGCCGTACCTCACCGTTCTCCAGTACTTGCAGTTTCTCCATAACGGGACCGGGATCGACCGTGTCCGTGTACTCGCCGATCGTCCAGGCGCTCATGCCGTGCGGCTTCTCCCAGAGAACTTGAAAGTGTGCAGTCGCTTCGGCGGGCGGCGGAACTACGAAGAACTTGTCCCGAGTCGTTGGATAGACGGCGTCGAGCGTTTCCGCAGTGACCGGATCCGGCGTCGCCAATGCCGATCCGCGATTCCGGAAGACCTTGAACGCGCAGCCCGGCACGCTTCGGGCCGGGAAAGCGATGCGCAACACGACCTGATCCCCTTCGAGCCTTCGATCGACAATTTGCGTGGGCACATCCCCGTCGGCGTCGTATAGCGTCGTGAATCGCGTCGTCACCGGCACATGCAGCGTCGCGTCGACGACCTCGCTGCGCGTCCAGGCCAACGGGTTGAAGACGATGACGTGCGGCTTGTCGCCCTTGATGTTGATTCTTTCGATCAATGTCCGCTGTGAGCGGCGTAGGATCTCAGTGCCTCGCTCGATCAACGCGTCGTACATCTTTGCGCTGTACAGCGACGACGCGTGAATGAACGAGCCGGGCAGTGTGTCGTGGTGGTGGTTCCACAGGACGTCACGCCACAGGCTTTCAAACGTCTCGCGCGGGTAGGCGAAGCCCGCACTGGCGGACGAGCCGCCAGTGGCACACAGCGACGCCAGCGACGCGAACACCTCGGCCCCTTCGAGCAGCGACTCACTGTCGCGGTTATAGCGTTTGATGCGACTGTGCGTCGTGTAACAGCCCTCGAAAACGGGATTGAGCTCGTCGCGTACGGTCGGGATCTCAAGCCGATCGACTTCCTCGTAGAGCCGATCGAAGAAATCCGTGAGCCTCGAAAACTTGATCGTCGGCCACGGCTGGCGGCCTTTCATCGCCAAGGCCGCCTCAATGTTCTCGCGCGTCGGCCCGCCGCCGTGATTCCCAACGCCGTAGACCATCAAGTGGTCAGGCGCGCCGGTGGTCCTCACGAATTTGGCGAGTTCGCGGACTTTGTCGTCGTTCACGACGTCGATGTACCAGCCGCCGGTCGGCGGCTCTTCGAACGCGAGCACTCGCGACCCGTCGGGACCCTCCCACCAGAACAGAGGCAGCTTCTTCCCGGCACGGCAGAAGTAGTACGAGCGAATGCCGGCCTTACGGAGAATCTGCGGCATTGTCCAGGGATGGCCGAACGTATCGGGTTCCCAAGCGTCCGTGCAGATGTGGCCGAACTTCCGCTGAAAGTACCGTTGGCCGTAGAGAAAATGCCGCACGTGCGATTCGGGCGAGATCATGTTCAGGTCGCCTTCGCACCAGCGCCCACCGACGATCTCCCACTGGCCCTTCTTCTCGTGTTCCTGGATTTGCTTGAACAGCCCGGGATGATGCTGCTCGGCGGCCAGATAGAGCGCGGCGCTGCTCTGCGAGAACGTGAGCTCGGGGAACTCCTGCATGAACTTGATGGCCTGGCCAAACGTGTCCGGGATGATCTGGTTGACGGTTTCGTCCCAGCTCCACAGCCATTGCAGGTCGATATGCGCGTGGCCGACGAGGTGGCCGGTGAAGCGTTCGAGCGCGGGCTGAAAGCGGAGCAGCGGCTGTCGCGCCCGGCGCAAGGCCGCCAGATACGCTTCAGGGTGCTCAAGATCGAACGCAGTTGCTTTTTCCACGGCGGCGGCCTTGTCGACCTCCGCCTGCAGCCGTTCGTCATGCAAGAGCTTCGCCAGCTCGCCGCCGACGTCGAGCTCGGCGCGAAACTGGTCGCGCGCGGCGCGCAGTTCGTTCTCCCGCCGAGCCTTGGTAAGAACCACGGCGACCGTCGGGTCTTCCACGGTGCCGTCGCGAGGCGCGGTCGTGATCAGGACTTCGCGGCTGTAGCCGCTATCCATTCGGAGCTTGATCTCGGGTGCCGGGCCATCCTCGTAGACAGAAAAGACTGGCTTGCCGCCGCGGGTCACGCGGATGTTGTCGAGGAACTGCACGTAGCGGCCGGGCTCGTCGCCCTCGAACACGATGGTCCAGCCTTCGGCCGTACAGCCCGCCAGCTTGGACAGATCGAACCGGCGGTGATACCACCTGTCGCGCGCCGGTTGGAGGATGCCGTTGCCGTGCAGCAGAATGCCGCTCTGATCGCGGATACCGCAGTCGCGGATGCAGGTAGCGGCGGGCGAGACGCCCGCCCCACCTTCGAGGTCGGCGTCGACGCCGCCCTTGAGGACCGGGTTGAGCGACGGCAGCAGAATGTCGTACTCGAGCTGGTCGTCCTTTTTGAACGTATAAGGCGTGTCCGAAATCTCGAGGTAGAGATAGAAATTGCCCTTGCCGGTGACGATGTTTTCGGCCGATACAACCAGACAGGTGTCTTCGTCGCCGCTGAAGGCCGGTCCGGTCGGCATGCCGGCCAGCGCCGGGGCAAATACGAGGACTCCCGTCAACCCCACCAGGCGAAGCCACCCGCGGCAGCGCCCAGCGCTTACTTCTGTGCGCTTCATGATTCGCTCCATCTCTCCCCGATGATGAACCCCAAGTCGAGCGCCGCACAGGTGGCCGGGTAACGGGGCCGGGACGAGCTTTACTTCAACCCGGCCGCCACGTCGGCTTCACGTTTACCCCGCGGCCGAAAACCTGTTTGGCACGTTCCAAATAGTGTGCGTAATTGCGCAACGGAACGTCCGGCGGGACGCGGTGGTCGCAGAAGGGGATGTAGCCGCCCTCCGCGGCCAGCGGGGCGAGCCGATCGACCTCCGCGTCAACCGCCGCCGGCCCGGCCCCCAGAATCCGCTTGTCAAACCCACCCATCATCGACAGCCCCCTACCGAACCGCCGGCGGAGCTCGATGGGATCGGCGTTCCAGGTGCCGACCTCGATGGGGAAAAAGCAGTTCACTCCGCAATCAAGCCAGATCTCGATCAGGTCGTCGATCTTCCCGTCAGAGTCCAGAATGACGATGTCGATTCCATAGTCGGCCAGGAGCCGGGTGATCGCGCGGTAGTGCGGAGCCATATACTCCCGCACCATGCGCGGGCTCAGCAGCGGCCCATTCTTGTAGCACATGTCCTCCCACATGTGCGCGGCGTCGAACGTCAGGCCGACCCGGCGGGCCTGCTCCAGCGCCCGGGCGAGGACCGTTATCGTCAGGTGGGCCAGCGTCTCCGTGATTTCCGGAAAGAGCGTTAGGTCGCGATACAGCAGCTTGGACAGCGTTTCGAGGCCCATCCAGTTGCGCGGCCAACCGTAAAGACTGCCGGCCCGAAGCAGCAGCGGGTAGTCACGTTCGACGTGTCGCCGGCACTGCGTCTCCCAGTCAAACGGAATTCGCCCGGGTGTGTCGGGGTCCAGCCGCCGTTTGAACTGCCGCCAGTCTTCCCGACACTTGATCGGAAACTCGACCCATTGTGGCATCCCCACGACGTGCTTGAGCTTCACTACGACGGTGCCGTCTTCCTGGCGGATCAGTTCGCGGTCGCCGCGGTCTTCCAGGACCTCATACTCGAACGGCGGAAGCAGGCCGACATTCGGCGAGAGATCGTCCCACTGGCGATCCATGCCGAACAGCTCGTCCGTGTTTGCACCGGCCGGCAGCCCCTGTCGGCGCCACTCCTCGAGCGTCGCGGGGAAAAAGCCGAAGTCCCAGATCGGGCAGCGATCTACGGGCTGACAGTGCATCTGCGCGATGAAACGCTGACGATCGGTCATTTGTACGGGTCGCGTTTTGTCCACGACGGGACTCCGTTGCGGGCCCGGCGAACGGGTTGATCGCGCACGCGCAGCCCAGCCCGGCAGTTACGCCCGACGTTCCGCCCCGCGGGGAGCGTCCGATCGTAGGCAACGTTTCTGGCCGGTTGGCCGGCGCGTTTCATGGAACGTCCCCTGTCTTCTACGCAACCAATTCCGGGTCGAACTCCGCCAAAACGACAGCCTTGCGTCGTTTGTCACCACGATACCGCCTCGCGCGGCTTCGATCGATCGAACGCGCAGGGAATTCCGCCAACGCCCAAGCATCTTGGCGCGTCATGGCGTACGGACGATACTTGCGCCTGGATCCGCATTTTCGTTTTCATTCGTAGGAGAGCGATGTAGGAAAACCTGCTGTTTCAGCGGGGCCCGATCCATTGTGGGGTAAACAGGATGTGCCCTCACAATCGGCACTGTGAACCGCGCGGAGGAATCTCCCGGCGTGAATTCCTGGTGGCGGCGCCCGGCGCCACAGCCCGCCCGACACCCGCGGTACGGAGAGGTACCATCAGTTGTTCGTTTACGGCGACCACCTGCGGGACTTCGAGGCCTACGACGAGATGTACGGGATTGCGACAGAGCACGTTTAGGAAGCAAACTGACACGCGTCCCAGGGCATTGTTGCGCTCGCACCGGAGCGGAACGCAGCAGCCGATGCCTACGCGGACCGTGCTCCCGTAACAGGTGCTGACATGCTTACCCAGACAATCGTGATCGTCTTTCTGGCAGGCTGCCTGGCCACAAACGCCTTCGCACAGACGGCATCGGCGACGCAGGACGGTTTGTCCGCCCCACGCAATCTGCGTTGCGAGTATCTGACCGACCCGCTCGGCATCGACGAGACCTTGCCGCGGCTGTCGTGGGAAATGGTCGATTCCCGCCGTGGTGCGGTGCAGCGGGCGTACCGGATTCTCGTGACCGATGACCTGACGTTGCTGAATGCCCACACGGGCAATTTGTGGGACACCGGCAAGGTCGCGTCGGACCAGTCCAACCAGGTGGTCTATGACGGCAAACCGCTGCGTTCCCGCACGCGCGTCTACTGGAAGGTGCGCGTGTGGGACCAGGACGACCGGCCCTCGGCCTGGAGTTCGATCGCCCGTTGGTCGATGGGGCTGCTGGCGCCGTCCGACTGGGAAGCACGGTGGATCAGGGACTCCGGCACCCTTGAAACATCGGACCGGTCCGAGGGCAGGAGTGCGCTTCCGGCGCCCATGCTGCGCCGCGAGTTTAGCCTTCCTGACGCTGCGTCGATCCGACGTGCGACCGTGTACGTCACCGCCCTGGGCCTGTATGAGCTGCGGATCAATGGCCGGCGGGTCGGCGGTCACATCCTCGCGCCCGAGTGGACCGACTACCACAAGCGCGTGCAATACCAGACATACGATGTGACAGACCTGCTGCGGCCCGGCGAAAACGCGGTCGCGGCACTGCTCGGCGACGGCTGGTACGCCGGCCGCATCGGATTGGCGGGGATCGTCCCCGGCGGGCCGATCCGCGGCATCTACGGCCGGCAGCCGCGCCTGCTGCTGCGGCTGGAGGTCGAACTGTCCGAACCGACCGAACCGCGAGCGCAAGCGAGCGGCCGGGTACAGATAATCGTCTCGGACGGGAGCTGGCGCGCCACCACGGACGGGCCAATTCGTGTCAGCGATCTGCTGGACGGCGAGGTCTACGACGCCCGCCGCGTGATGCCCGGCTGGGACGCGCCCGGGTTCGATGATTCTTCCTGGAGACCCGTCCGCGTGTTTGATCGTATCGACGCGAGATTGGTCGCGCAGCCCAATGAGCCGATCCGGATCGTTAAGGAGCTCAAGCCGGTCGCGCTGACACAACCGGAGCCGGGCGTGCATGTCTTCGATTTGGGCCAGAACATGGTCGGCTGGAGCCGCGTAAAGCTGCGCGGCCCGGCCGGCACGACGGTCACGCTCCGGCATGCGGAGGTGCTCAACCCAGACGGCACGATCTACAGGGCAAACTTGCGCAGCGCGGCACAAACCGATCGGTACACGCTGCGCGGCGACGGCGAGGAGGTCTTCGAGCCGCACTTCACGTACCACGGCTTTCGGTATGTCGAGGTCACGGGTCTGCCATACAAGCCGTCGCTCGACGCGCTGGTCGGCTGCGTGTTTCACTCGTCCGCCAAAAGCACCGGCCGCTTCGAGTGCTCCAGCCCTCTGCTCAACCAGCTGATGCGAAACATCGTCTGGACGCAACGGGCAAACCTGATGAGCGTGCCGACCGACTGCCCGCAGCGCGATGAGCGGCTGGGCTGGATGGGTGACATCCTGGCGTTCGCGCAGACGGCTTGCTTCAACATGGACATGGCCGCCTTCTTCACCAAGTGGCTGCCGGACGTCCGCGACGCTCAGACCGACGACGGCCGCTATCCGGACTTCGCCCCGCACCCCTACGATCCTGCCGAGCGCTTCTCCAGCGCCCCGGCCTGGGGAGACGCCGGCGTGGTCGTGCCGTGGCGCGCGTACGTGAACTACGCTGATACGCGCATCCTGGCCCAACATTTCGACTCGGCCAAAGCCTGGATCGACCACATCCGCCACAAGAATCCCGACCTGCTCTGGAAGAACGGTCGCGGGAATGACTACGGCGACTGGTTGAATGCCGACACACTCCGCCTGGAAGGTTGGCCCTCGTCAGGCGCAGCGGTTCCGAAGGAAGTGCTCGCCACCGCCTTTTTCGCACACTCGACGGAGCTCCTCTCAAAGATGGCCGCTGTCATCGGGCGCGAAGATGACGCACAGCGGTACGCGGCTCTGGCCGACGACATCAAGGCCGCGTTCAACCGCGCCTATGTCGCGCCCGACGGTCGGATCCAAGGGAACACGCAGGCCGGCTATGCCCTGGCGCTGAACTTCAATCTTCTGCCGGACTCGCTCCGCGCGGCGGCGGCCCGCTACATGCTCGAAGCCTTCGAGACGTACCGTGGCCACATCTCGACCGGCTTTCACAGCACGATTTGCCTAATGCAGGAACTCTCGCGCAACGGCTACAACGATGAGGCCTATCGCCTCATCAACAATCGCACGATGCCATCGTGGGGTTACGCGATCGAACACGGCGCCACGACGATCTGGGAGCGCTGGGACGGGTACGTGGAAGGGCGCGGTTTCCAGGACGCGGGCATGAACTCGTTCAGCCATTATGCGCTCGGGTCGGTGGGCGAGTGGATGTTCCGCACCATCGCCGGCATCAACCCCGATGAAGACAGCCCCGGCTACAAGCACTTTATCGTCCGTCCGCAACCCGGTGGCGGTCTGACGTGGGCCAGAGGCGAGTACGACTCCATCCACGGCAGAATTGTCAGTAGCTGGAAAGTGGAGGGAACTTCGCTTGCCCTAGAAGTTGTTATTCCGGCCAACACGACAGCCACCGTTTACGTGCCCGCGGCCGACGTCGACGCAGTTGAAGAGAGCGGCCAACCTGCCGAAAAGGCCGAAGGCGTGCAATTCCTTCGCATGGACGGTGGTGCGGCGGTGTACCGCGTCGCTTCGGGCAACTACCGGTTCTCGGTTCGCGATACCGGCAAGGCGAAGTAACGATCGACCGTCCCCCCCGCCCGGGCCTACCGTGCCGAAACTGCGACGATCAGCACGTCTTCGCTCTTTGTCTCGATCTTCCAGCGTCCCAGTAGTTGATACT
>JBHHZX010000127.1:0-9981 GCA_046758265.1 Phycisphaerae bacterium | reverse complement strand
GCTTGCTGCCCGGGTTTTCCCCTGCGACTACGTAGTCGGTTTTCTTGCTGACGCTGCCGGTCGCCTTGCCGCCCAGCCGTTTGATCAAATCTTCGACCTCTTTCCGGGAGTATTTCGCCAGCGTCCCGGTGACCACGAACGTCTTGCCCTCCAGTGTCGCCGCCCGCCGCGCCGCGGCCCGGCGCGGCTGCTTCATGTTGACGCCGAGCGCTTCAAGTTCGGCGATCGTGTTCCGACCGACCTCACTGTCAAACCACGCCCGCAATGAAGCGGCGACCTCCGGGCCGATCCCCTCGACCTCCTGCAAGGCTTCTTCGTCCGCGGCCGCCAACGCGTCCATCGTGCCAAAGTGCTCGGCGAGCAGCTCGGCGGTATTTCCTCCGACCAAGCGAACATTGAGTGCAGCAAGCAACCGCGCAAGCGGTTGTCGCATGCTCCCTTCGATCGCCTTCAACAGCCGATCGGTTCTTAACTCTCCGAACTCCGTGACTTTTCTCTTCTCGTCGGCGGGTGCAAACTCCAATTTGACAAGCTCCTCGCGCCGATTGTGGAGTTGGTAGAGATCGGCATAGCCTCTGACCAGGCCGCAATGCACCAACTTCTCAACCAGCTCGACACCGAGCCCTTCGATGTCCATTTGGTCGCGGCCGCAGAAGAAACGCACGCGCTCCACAAGTTGCGCCGGACACTTCGGATTGCGACAGCGCGATGCCGGAAGTGTATCCTTCACTACCACCGGCTGTCCGCAACGAACGCAATCTCTGCGGAGTCTCTTGCGAACGACGGCCTTGTAGGAATCCTCGCACGTACGGTTCTCGCATCGAAAGACGACCACGTCCTTCCCCGGCTTGTCATACTCTACAGGCTTACCGCAAGCAGGGCAGGATGCAGGCATTGAGATGATCTTGGCATCCGGTCCCCGTCGTTCCGCTAACACCTTCACCACCTGCGGGATAATCTCGCCGGCCTTCTCTACCAGCACCGCGTCGCCTTCGCGAACCCCGAGACGTTCTATGTGCCACGCATTGTGCAGCGTCGCCCGCTTGACCGTCGTACCCGCCAGCTCCACCGGCTCCAGGTTTGCCACCGGCGTGATCGTCCCCAGCTTGCCGACTTGAAAATCCACCGAAAGCAGCCGACTCTCGGCCTGCTCGGCGGCATACTTGAACGCGATGCACCAGCGCGGGGCTTTGCTGGTCGCGCCCAGTCGTTCGCGCAGCGCGAGTTGATTAATCTTCACGACCAGGCCGTCGGTTTCGTAGTCCAAGTCTCGCCGCTGTGCGTCCCATTCCTCGACGAAATCGATCACTGCGCCGATGTCACGACACATGCGCGCGTGCGGGCTGGTGGGAACGCCCCAGCGGCGCAACCGGTCAAACAGCTCCGTATGCCGCGTAACCCGGGGCGGAAGCGGTTCAATCTGACCGTGCCCGTGTGCCTGGAACACCAGGCCGCGCGCCCCGACGATCCGCGAATCAAGTTGTTTCAACGTGCCGGCCGTGGCATTGCGTGGGTTTTTGAACGGCTCCTCACCTGCCGCCTCGCGCTGCCGATTGGCTTCGTCGAAATCGTGGCGCGGCCAGAACACCTCCCCGCGGACTTCCAGCACGTCCGGCCAATCGTCGCCGTCGAGGCGCAGCGGCACGCTGCGGATGGTTCGCAGGTTTTGCGTGATGTCGTCACCGCTTTGCCCGTCGCCGCGCGTCGCCCCCAGCACCAGTCGGCCGGCTTCGTAGCGCAGCGTCACGGCCACCCCGTCGATCTTGGGATCGACCACGTATTCGTACGCCGCCCCACCCAGCGCCCGTTGTACGCGCCCGTCAAACTCACGCAGCTCGTCGGCCGAATAGGTATTATCGATCGATAGCATCGGCAACGCGTGACGAACGTGCTCGAAGCCTTCGAGCGGCCGCTCGCCCACACGCTGCGTCGGCGAATCGGGTGTGATGAGGTCCGCGAACTGCCCTTCGAGCTCGCGCAGCTCGCGCACCAGCCGATCGTACGCCTCGTCACTGATCTCCGGTTTGTTCTCGACCCAGTAGAGCTTGTCGTGTCGGCGAATCTCGGCCCGCAGCTCTTCGACGCGACCCACGGCCTGCCTCGCGCTAGCCTTGCTCATCGCCAGCCTTCTTGACGGGTGGCGCCATCTCTGTCTTGAGTTCCATGTCCAGCCCGCGAAGCTTGATCGACCCGCTGGCCGAATGCCCCTCCCGGGTTTCGACCCCCACGCTCCCGGCCAGGAAAATATCGACCCGTTCGCGCGGCCCGAGCGTCAGCATGAATTCAATGTCTTTTCGGTCCGTGCTCGACGCCGCCCCCTCCTCGGTCGAGTGCTGCGCCAGATTGAAGTTTCGCACCAGCCGATTGCGACCGTCGCGGGCGTAAAGCTTCAAGCCAACCTTCGCGTCGGGCAGCGAGCTCGGGGGAGTCGCGTCTGCCGCGGTTTCAAACTCGCAGCGAACCCGCACCTGCAGTTCCATCTGCCGGTCCGAATCGTTTTGAAACGCGTGCCCGAGCTGAAACTCCGCCCAGGCGCTCCCGCCGTTCTGTACCTCCGCCGCCGCGTCCGCGCTGCCCGCCTTCGAAACGTGCGCGTCCGCCTCCGCGTTCCCGCCCAGCCCCGGCGTCTCCCGCGAGGGCGCCAATGTGATCGAAAAGGGTTCGTCCTGCGGCAGACGAATCGTCTGTCCGTCGCCCCGGCTGAGCGACCGCGGCTTGGGCCGGGCGGCAAGCTCACTCCCAAAGTCGCCGCCACGGCAACCAGCCAGCAACATCAGCGAACAAATGCCGCCGACAACGCAACAGGACTCAAGCCTAAAGCTGCGGACGATCATGAATGACACCTCCTCACGGGTCGCGCTGCATTGAATCACGTCATGCGCCGTACGGCAAGATGGCGGGCGCCCGATCCGTCAGGAACGCATCGCCGCCCCGATCCAGGGCGACGCTTTATTGCCGGACGCTATCGCAGTCCCGCCAACAGACCGAAATGCCCACAACTGGTCCCTTCCCGGCGATAGGAATAAAAAAGATCGGTGCGCGACATCGTGCAGATGCCGGCGATCTCAACATTCTCGCGCCGCAACCCGGCCCCTTCCAGCTGCGACCGGTTGTCCTCCCGAAGATCAAAGTAAAGACGGCCCCTGCGGACATGGAACAAACGCTCGTGATCGGGCAGCTCCGCGGCGGCTCGATAAACGTCCTCGTTAACCTCGTACTGCCTCGGCCCCACCGACGGACCGACGCCGGCCATCAGGTTTTTCGGCTCGCGGCTGAACCGCTGCTGCATCGTCTCGACCAGCCGCCTCGTGACTGCTGCAACCGTGCAGCGCCAGCTCGCATGAGCCAGGCCCACAACACGCCGCACGGCATCGTACACCAGCACCAGCGGGCAATCGGCTGAAAACGTCATCAGCGGCACACTCGGCACGTCCGTCGCTACCGCATCAAAGCCTTCCAGCCGCTGCTGACCCTGCGCCTCGGTGACAAGCGCGACACGCGCCTCGTGAACCTGCATACAGCAGCACAAATACTCCGGGGGAAACCCGAAGTCGAGCGCCATCTGACGACGGCGAGTAGCGCATTCGGCGGCGCGCCGTGCGTTACGCACCGAAACGTCGAATGGCCGCGTTGAAAACGCGTGTGCCAGGCCCTGCTGCCGTCGCAGGCTGTCGAACTGCACATAGCGCCGACCGTCAACGTCGAGAAAACGCATTAGGACGCACCCGGCTGCAGCAGAATCTTGAGATTCCGCCGGTCGCGGGCCGCCGCAAACGCCTCTTCGCCACGGGCTAGTGGAAAGATGCCATGAATCATTTCATCCACCCGCACGCGCCCTTCGCGCAGCAGTCGCAGTGCCTCGGGGAACGGACCGCAGCGGTTGCCCGCCACAACGATCTCATGGACGACGATCGGTGCCAGATCAACGTCGGGCACCCGCGCGTAGGTGCTCTTGAGCACGATCGTGCCGCGCGGCCCGACAAGCCGCAGCGCCAGCCGCAATCCGTCCGGCGAGCCCGTGCACTCCACGACCAGATCGTAATCCGCACTCGGCTCGGCGCTCGCCACGTCGCGCGTCGGCAGGCCGATCCGCCGGCACAGCGCCAGCGTGTCCGAGTTGCGCCCCATCACACTCAAACGGCAGCCCCGCGCCGCCAGTACCTGTGCGCACAGAATCCCGAGCCGACCCGTGCCCAGCACCGCCGCCCGTGTCTCGGCCTCAACAGGATGGTCCTTGACCACCTGGCAGGCGGCCGCGAGCGGCTCGGTGAACACCGCCTGCCGATCGCTGACCTCGTTGGGGAGCACGTGACAGTTTTCCACGGGCACGACGAGATACTCGGCAAACGCCCCGTCGCGGCCGGTGATGCCCACGACTGTCCGCTCCCGGGCATGTTTGCGGGCGTCGGCGTCCCGCGCCCGCGACCCCGGACCGACGCAATTGATCTCCGCCACCACCCGTCGGCCGCACAGCGCGTCCGAGCCGCGAACCACGGTCCCGACAAACTCGTGCCCGAGCACGCCCGAGTAATTCATGTACCCGCGCACGATCTCCAAATCGGTCGAGCAGATGCCCGCCAGGTCAACGCGAACGAGAACTTCGCCCGGTGCCGGCGACGGGTCGGGATAGTCGGGAACAAACGTGACGATCCCCGGCTTGGCTTGATCAACGACCAGGGCCTGCAACGCGCCTCCTTACCACTGTGGGATCAGGAACTGAGCCGCGGGCCTAAGGCCAACACTCATCCACACCCGGATTGTAAGCCCCGGGCACTCGCTTGACCGGGCGCGAAGCGACCTACTTTTCCTTGCTGCCCGGAAAAATCCATCGAAAGAACTGCTTCGTGTTGTACGCCAGCTTGCCCCACCGACTTGTGTACGGCGGCTGGCGTGACTCGGGCAGCGTGCCAGCCCGCGCGAAGGCGTCATCCCGGTTGGCTTCGAGCCATTGTTCCCACCGGTAGGAGTCGCAATCGTGCGTAACGCCCGTCAGCCACGCCAGCGAATACTCGCACTGGTGCACGACCGCGAAGTCCTCGTCGCGCAACCCGGCGATCAGACCACGAACCGCTTCTTCCTGACAAAAGTGACGCAAGCCCCGGGCGGCGGCGATCCGCACGTGCCGATCCGGATCGCCCCGCAAACGACCCAAAAACGTCGCCAGCACCTCGCCCCGCAACTCTTACGCCAGTGATCCTGCCGCGAGATCCGCCAACGCCTCCGTCGCGTCCCAGCGGCAGAGATCATCCGGCGGAACAACTTGATCTGACGGTTGCCGCCGATAGTTCAGGATCTTCAGACACGTCTCGACCGCCCGCTGATCCCGCGTGCGGCCCAACGCTCGGATGGCGACGCAGCGCGCCTGCGGATCACTTTCCAGCAGCGCGATCGCGACGAAGCCCTTGATCGCCCACTCCTGATCATGCTTCTTGCTCTTGGCGATCTTCGCCACCGCATCCCGCCGCACATCCGGGTCCGCATCCGAGACCGCGATGATCATGTACTGCTGCGGCGTCCGCCGGGGTTTGAAGATTCTCTTGACCGCCGCGTCGAGCGTCCTGTCAAGCTTGAACTCCTGACCGCTACACCCGCTCGTGAGCAGCAACACCACTCCATACAGAAATGCGACCGACAAGCCCACAAATCGGGCGGCACCCGCGTCCCGCCGGTTCGGGCAAGGTGTCCGTGCCACCCTGACTTGACGCGCGCCCTCAATGGTCCACGAGGGCAGACACGATGTACTGTTCGGGCTCAACAAGTTCAACGTGTTCAATCTCGCGGCCGAGGAAACGCGAGCCGACCCGACGAAACCGCGCCGGATTATCGCTCACAAAACAACGTAAATTACCGGTTCGCTGCTTCGCACACAAGTCGCCGCGGCGCTCCAGCGCCTCGCGCACCGCCAACGCCGTCTCGCAACCGCTTTCCACAATGTAGACTGTGGGGCCCAGGCACGCCGCGATCGCGTCGCGCAGCAGCGGGTAATGCGTGCAGCCCAGCACAATCACGCGGACGCCAGCCTCACGCAACGACGACAGGTACGTCGCCACCGTCAGCGTAACGATCGGGTCATCGCAACCGCGGCCTTCCTCCACCAGCGGCACGAAGAGCGGGCCGGCCTGCCCGACGACCTTCAGGTGCGGCGCGCTGGCGGGGATCGCCTCCGTGTATGCCCCGCTCGAAATCGTCGCTTCCGTGCCGATCACCGCCACGGGCGTCCCGTCAGCCAGCCGCACCGCCGCCTGCGCCCCCGGCTCCACCACGCCGATCACCGGCACCGGCAGCTGCGCCTCCAGCTCGTTCATCGCCAGCGCACTGGCGGTATTGCACGCCGCGACGATCAGCTTGGGCTCGAATTGCAGCAGGAACCGGGCGTCTTCCAGCGCGAACTTCACCACCGTCGGCCGCGATTTGATGCCGTACGGCACCCGCGCCGTATCGCCGAAGTACACAATGTCTTCGCTGGGCAGCAGTCGCCGCAGTTCGCGCACGACCGACAACCCGCCCAGTCCCGAATCGAAGACAGCGATGGGGTGACGCTTCACCCGGTCCTCCTTGACCTACGAGATTGCGGTTACGTGAGCATAGCCTCACGGTACTGGTCTTGCCAGTACTGTTTCACGCGACACGTCCTTCGGCGCGCTAAGCAATTTACACGACATCGGTTACAGCAGTTCCCAGCAAGGCCCGCGCCACGACGGATTCTGCGCTGCGCTATGGCCACAGGCGCCAGCGTGGGTATAATCCCTGCACCGCCTGAGAAGGAATGGCAGGGCCGAAGTATTCATCCCACGCCGAGCGCTCGATCCGGCCGTTCCGGCGTACTGTGGACCGGGGCCGAGCCTTGCCCAGCCTTGCAGAAGGAAAGGAGACGATCTCATGCAACGAAAAAAGTTGACAATCAGCTTGGTGACCTTCTTGGCGTTGGGCTTCGCCGCCAACGGCGTGCTCGCGCAGCATCACGACCAAGAGAAAAAGGAAGGTAAGAAAGCCGAACAGGCGAACACGCCGGCCTGTCCGGTCATGGGGGACCCGGTCGATTTCTCCGTCAAGACCGTGACCGCCGAAGGTCCGGTGTATTTTTGTTGCCGCGATTGCCTAGAGAAGTTCGAGAAGAATTCGGAGAAATACGCTGCAAAGGCCGCCGCTCAACGAAAAGAGCTCAAGAAACGGCCGCGCATTCAGGTTACCTGTCCGCTGAGTGGTGAGCCGATCGACAAAACAGTATTCACCGAACACGACGGTCGGAAGGTGTACTTCTGCTGCAACGGATGCAAGCCCACGTTCGAGAAGGACCCCGCCAAATTCTCGGCCAAGCTCGAGGCGAGCTACACCTATCAGACGCGCTGCCCCGTCATGGGTGGGAAGATCAATCCGTCGGCTTATGTCGATCTGCCCACGGGCCAGCGGGTCTTCTTCTGCTGCAAGGGGTGCGACGACAAGCTCCTCAAGGACCCGGCCAAGTACGCTCCGAAACTCGCCGCCCAGGGCATCAACATCGACCTGGAAAAACTGAAGGCTCACAAGGACAAAGGCAAGCGCGGCGAGCACGAGCACCCGTAATCGCGTTAAGCCGAACCTACTCGACTGCAAGAATCCGATCGCCACCGGCGACGGAGGCTGTTCGTGGGCCGTTTGATTCTCGGTTTCGCACGGGATCTGCGTTCGCCACCCACGAGCAGCGCGCGGTGCTGGTTCGCGGTTGTGGCCGCGTGCTCGCTGGCAGCGCCTCTCCCGGCCACCGCATTGGCGCAGGAGTCAGCCACGCCGCCGGCGCTCAACAAGTGGTGCCCGGTTCTGCCTGACGAGGAGGCCGACCCCACCATCACAACCGTGTACCAAGGGCGTACCATCGCCTTTTGCTGCGACCGCTGCCTCGGAAAGTTCAAAGCCGATCCGCAGCGATACATCTCTCGCCTGCCGTCGCTCGACGAAGACGAGCGCGAGCCCGCTTCAGACGAAATCGGCCGAGCAGGAACGGAACGCCGGGAACCGGACCAACTGGAACACGAGCAAGAAGCGCGGGAAACGGGTGGCCGCCAGCCCATGCCGGCCGAGGAACCACAAGACGTGCCGCTGCTCGGCCGCCTCCATCCGTTCATCGTCCACTTCCCGGTCGCCGGTATCCCGCTGGCGCTGCTCGGGTATCTGCTCTGGCTCTTCAGCGGTAAACAGGTCTTCGCCGCCGCCGACCTGCCTCCGCTGCTGATCGCGACGCTCACGGCAGTCGCCGCGGTGATCACGGGCAACATCGCCCATGACCACATGCGCTTCTCGGGCTCACTTCACGAAATCGTCGAGCGCCACGAACTCGCCGGTACAACCATCATGATCCTCGCGCTGTGCCTCTCGGCGTTCCGCTTGTGGCGCTGGAACCGGCTGACGGGCGGCTGGCGCTGGCTCTACGGCGGGGCGCTACTTGTCGCCTCGGGAATTATTGCCATCACCGGTTACCTCGGCGGAAGCCTGGTCTTCGGTCCCGACCATTTCTCCTGGTGAGGCCGGCGCTTCAAGGCATCTCCCCGGCCGGGTACACTGGTGGCTCACCGATCGACACCACCACCCGAATCGGGAGAGGAGAAAAAGATGGCGCTCCCAGATCTCCGTTCCCAGGCCGCGCGTCGCACCCCCCAGCAGATGTTGGACCATTTGCAGTTGTTCGAGCTCGATCTGCGCTTCTCCGCCGGCATCTGGTATTTCTCGCCGCCAAACAGCCGCTTCCACGACAAGTACCAAGTCGAGCTCGACATCGAGCGCCGGCTGGAGATCGCCGCCAGCCTCAAGGACTACGGCCTGGCCGGCCTCGAGGCCCACTACCCCAACGAGATCAACGAGGACAACGTCGAGACCTGGCAGAAGTTCTGCCAGGACACCGGCATCAAGCTCATCACTGTCGTCCCGCTGCTGTTTTGGGACGAAGCCTTCGAGTGGGGCTCGCTCTCCAACCCGCTGCCCGACATGCGCAAGATCGCCATCGACCGCACCAAGGCCACCCTCCGCGTGAACAAGCGCCTCGACACCGAGTTCGCCATCGTCTGGCCCGGCATCGACGGCTACGAGAACCCGTTCGGCGTCGATTTCACCGCGATGCGCGACCGCTTCGTCGACGGCCTGGTCGAGGCGATGGACGCGGTGCCCGGCATTCGCATCGCGTTCGAGCCGAAGCCCTACGAGCCCCGCGGCCACATCCTCTTTCCCACGACCGCCGAGGCCGTGCTGCTTGCCCACCTGGTCGAGTCAAAGCTGAGCAGCAGCGAGAACCGCAAGCTGCTGGAGCAGGGCCACAAGCTCTTCTGCCTGAACCCCGAGATCGGCCACGTGCTGATGGGTTATGAAGACCTGGCGTACGCCTTCAGTTGGCCGCTTTCCGAAGGCCGGCTCGCCCACTCGCACTGGAACAGCCAGCCGCTGGGCAACTACGACCAGGACCTCAACGTCGGCGTCGTCTCGCCCGAGCAACTCGACGCGCTGGTGTACACGCTGAAGATGTACGGCTATACGGGCTGGCTCGGCATCGACATCAACCCCGAGCGCATGCCGGTCGACACGGCGCTCAAGATCAACATGGACGCGATCCGCGCCGCGAACGACCGCATCAACGCGATCGACCACGAGGCCGTGCTCTATGCTCACCAACACCCGGACGAAACCCGCGGCTGGCTCGAGGCCTACCTCGTCCGCCACCGCGCCCTGAAACCCGAGAACCTCCCGCCACTGCCGGCGATGCGGTAACCGCCAAGGCCGCCCGCCGGCCGCTGTAGCGTCGGGCCCCCCGCGACCGACGCACGACGTAAAGCGACGAAGCGACGGAGAGAGATGCAGCGGCCCGGGGCCGATTTTCTTGGTGCTACGCCGGTGCTACGGGCCGGCGCAGAAAAAAACCGCCGCTGTCCACCCGTGGTCGCGACGGGGCGGTTTTTCATTCCGGTTTCTTGAGGAGCGCTTTTACTCTATCGCCGATCTTTTGCAGCGTTGGCGTTG
>JBHHZX010000126.1:0-9989 GCA_046758265.1 Phycisphaerae bacterium | reverse complement strand
CCGCGACCGACGGCGCCGCCGTGCCGGGTGCATCCGATTTGGAACAGCCGCTGAGCAGGAGAGCTGCACACAGGACGGGGAGTCCGATGCGCAGGCCGAGATTCTGATCATGTATGAACATGGTTCTTCCACGGACACGTCTTGTGGATTATGGTCCACGGCATCCAAGACCGCCAGCGCCGCCTAACGCGGCCGCCTGCGCGAGCTTGATGCCGGTGGCGCGGATACGCAGGAAAAATAGGTGACTGTTCGTCTTTTGTTGGCAGTCTCGTTCTTGATGTTGCGCCGTGTGAGATGACTTTAGGGACGTCCCACCGCTTGCGAAAGCGAGCGGTGGGACATTTCCTTCGATTGAGCGGCGACGCGCCTCAGTCATTTTCATCTTCTTGGTCTTCGTCGGCGCCCACGTAGCCCAGGGCCTGAAGCTCTCGGATTTGCTCGGCGTCAATCTTGAGCACCTCCGCTTTCAGGCCGGGGGCGTAGGGATGCTGCCGCTGGCGGTAGGCAAGCAACCCGCCGATCAGTCGCCGGGCCACGTCGCGGTGCTGGTCGATGACGTCCGCCTTGTCATAAAAGAAGTCCTGCAAGTCGTACAGCGCGAAGCGGGTGTGTTTTTCACCCGGGTCGGCCGGCTCTTCTTCATAGAAGTACATGAGCTTCCAGCGCGCCGCCTCGATCACGGCGTACTGTACGATCCCCAGACCGGCGTAGCGATGGTGCGAATGGAAGATGAGGCGCCGCCTGAATCCATCCATCTCGGGCGGGGCCTCGGCCTGCAGGAAAGGCAGCAGGCTCTTGCCCTCCAGCTCGTACGGTTCCGGCAGGCCGAAGAGAGCCAAGATTGTGGGCATCACGTCGTGAAGCTGCACCGGAACCTCGACCTTGCCGCGCGCGGTTACTGATGGTCCCGCCACGATGAACGGGACGTGCAAGACCTCCGTGTGCAGGCTCGGACCATGTCCCCAGTGGCCATGTTCCATCAGCTCTTCGCCGTGGTCGGCGATGAGAAAGATGTCGGCCCGCTCCCGCAGGCGCAGGTCGCTGAGCAGATCGAGAAATAGTCCGAAGCGCGCGTCAGCATAGAGAACTTCCTCGTCATACAGTGCCGTGACGTGGGCGATGTCGCGTTCGCGGTGGGCCTCGTCGAACCCCTGCGGCTGGCCGCGGGGGTCCATTGTGCCGTCGACCCACCCGGTGTAATCGGGGTCGAAACGGCCGGCAAAGTCCTTCGGCGGCACATAGGGTGCGTGTGGCTCGGTCGTGTGGACATAGAGAAACTTCGGGCGATCACGGTGGACCTCAAGCCAGTTCCGCAGGTCGGCGAGCGGTACCGTGCGGTCCGGGAAGCCCTTCCAGCCGGCGCCGAGGCGGTAGATGAAATGATCAAAGCCCTGATCCATGGCCTGACGGGGGCCGGCGTGGGCGTTCGTGCTGAACAAGGCGGTGGCGAAGCCCGCGGCGCGCAGCGCGTCCGCGAGCGAGACCAGCTCGAGCGGGGCGGCGATCGACGTAGCGCGTACCCCGTGCCGCTCCGTCGGCATCGAGAGCTGCGTGTCCGGCACCGAAGCGACGGTCACCGGCGAGTTGCTGAAGGCGTGCGCGAACCAGACACCCTCCCCCGCCAGCGCCGAGATGTTCGGCGTGGTCGACCGCTCGTAACCGTACAGATCCACGTGTTTGGCGCCGAGCGCGTCGATCAAATAGAGGACCACACACGGCGGCTCGTCCAGCGGCTTGTAGATGACCGGGTTGGCCCACAACGCGATCGAGGAGAAATTCGGGCTGATCGTCCTGAGAACGAGCGAAACGGTCTTGCCACCCCAGGCCTCGAGCCCGACCGATACGTCGGTCCAGTGCTCGCCGGGCTCCAGGCGTCGATTCAAAACGGGCGTTTGCCGGTCGTCGTGCTCAACGATGATCTCGAAGTCGGTCAAGCTCGTGGAACCGTCTTGTCCGGAGTCCGAATGAGCGTTCGCGCGGGCCTGACGGCGCCGTTTGGGCAGGACGTGCCCCAAGCCGACTTGCAGTTTGGCCCGTTCGGGCAACGTGACGTTCGAGAACTTCAGTGTGGCCGGACCATGGGTGTAGATCACGTTTCGGGTTTCCTGATCGAGCCGCACCCGCCGCACACCGGTCGGGCCCGGAAACGCATCTTGCCGGGGTAGGAAGCGGAGCGTCCTGATCTCGATGACTCCTTCGCCGACCCCATCGGTGCGAAGTCGGATCCGCTCGAGCGGACCGGACCAGTCCACCAGGCCGTCCGTAGCGATATCGAGCGGCCAGAAATTCTGATTGTCCGGGAGGGGAACCCGGATTCTTCCGCCGCCGGACCATATCAGATCAAAGTGCCTGCCGAAGGGCACGCGGATCTCGATGGAGATGCTGCCGACGTGCTCGCGCTGGACTCGCAAACCGGAAATCACCAGCACCGTGCCCGGCCCAAGTTCCCTATCCACCCGGCCCGTCACATGGAAGTTCGGCCGCGGCCGGTCACTCCGGAATGGTCCGAGTGTGAGCAACGCTTCGCTGCCGCTCATCTCCGGCTGCCAGACGCACGTGATGTCGGCCTCGGCGAGCATCTCATCGAGGCGTACGGTTGGCCATTTAAGTTCCGGCAGCCGTGGATTGATGGGCAGCGGAACGGCCGGCGGAGTCTGCTTGAGTTGGACCTCGGCCCAGTCCAAGAACTCTTGCCAATCCTCCGGCGCATCGCCAAGTGGGTCGTTCGTGGCGCTCGCACCCTGCTGGTTCCCCGGGCCGGGGGCGTCCGATCCGGAACAGCCGCTGCTGAGGAGAGCTGCGCAGAGGAGGACCACCGCGCTAGGCAAGCTAAACCTCCGATCGTGCGACGACATTGATCACGCTCAACTGCTCTTCCCCGGGCAGTGTCGGCATTATCGTTCGCGGCCCCAAACGCTGCCAGTGCTTCGCAATTCCGCCTGCCCCCGGCTGCGCGCGTGGCCGCGTGCAGTTTTTCGCTACTCCTTTTTGGCTGACTGTGGGCGACGAACTTTCGGTGGACTGGGCATCGGCAGTGATCTTGGGAGACGCGCCACCTCTCTGCTCCTCGGCGCGCCGATAATTGGCGGGGCGCTGCGCCGGCATGGGTGTCGCCAGGCGGGGTCGTCCGTTTTGCGAGAAAAACCTTGACCGCGCAGGCCTGGTGACGCCTAACATGTTTTGATGCTAAGAGTTGCCAGGACAACCATCTTGCTGATGACGCTCGTCGGCTGCGCCAGCAGCAACGCCCCGACCGTATACGTGCCGGGGCCGGGTCGTTCGGTAGCGAACCTGGCATTGGGGCCCTCGCGGGATCACGCCATCCTGGCGGAGATGTACGCTTATCGATCGTCGTGGCCCTCGGTGCCCGCGGGGTATGTGTTTGACGACGTCTCGACGTATACGGAAGTGAATTATGACGACCAGACGTTCTACGATTGGCGGGAGGGCGGCGGGTATACGCGTGAAGCCATCTCGGTACGAACGGGGGTCTTGATCCGGTAAGGCCCGCGGGCGGGTCGCTTTCAGAGCCGGTCTCGAAACGAAGGGGCCGGTGTCTCACTACACATCTTGTGTGCGGATCGATTTTCGGACGCGAGCAGGAGAAGAGAAAGTTTTTGATAACCGGTGGAGCGTAGGCCGTTTTGTGGCCTAGAATAAGCAACCCTCGTGCTTTACGCGGCAGGTCCGGAGCGGACGAGCGAGGACCGTCTCGGGCCCGAGCAACGGGGCAGGTTCAAGCGACACATTTAGATCGGAGGAGATCGCTGATGAGACTGCGTTCGTCACCAATACTGGGGCTGATCTGTTTGGGTTCCATCCTGGCGATGGACACGCGTTTGGACTGCAAGGACGTGGCGATCAACGGTTTGCTCGACGCGGTGTGGTTCGGCGCCGGAATGGCTGCCAATCAGGCGATGATCGATGCCAACCAGGGCCAGCAGGGCGAGAGGGGCGACCCGGGTGCGCCGGGCGCCAACTGCTGGGACCTGAACGACGACGGCGTCAACGATCCCAACGAGGACGTCAACGGCGACGGCGTCTGGGACACTTTCGACTGCCAGGGCCTTCCGGGTGACCCGGGCTTGCCTGGCCGGGAAACCCCTGGGCCGCCGGGCGCCGACGGCCAGGATGGTGCCGACGGTGCCGATGGTCTGCCCTGCTGGGACCTTAACGGAAACGGACAGCCTGATGCCGACGAGGATGTGAGCGGCCCGGACGGGGTCCCCGACGGGCTATGGGACGCCTGGGATTGCCAAGGACTCCCAGGCCAGGACGGCGAGGATCTGACCGGTGTGATCGCCCGTGGTGTGATTCCCGGCGCAGATATCCCCGAGCCGAATGAGCCCGATTGGGTGCCCGATCCGAACACGGCAGTCGGGATCCTGAGGGTCTACCGTCCGGAGAATCCGCAAGGACCGACCACGCGGGGGCGCTATCGCGTGATTGTCGAGTTGCCGGAGCGCGCTGCACCGTACACCAACCCGGAGATCATAACGCTGGTCAGCATCGTGGCAGTGCACACCGACGGTGGGCTGCCGGGTTCGGGCGGCCCGACGGCGCAGGCGTTCGGCTTCTGGGAGATCGTCGTGATCGACAACGCCGCGAGCACAGTGGAGCTCGAGGTGATGATCCGGACCGCGCCATTGAACTTCTTCACGGACGCCACCTTCAGTCTCGTGGTGCTGGTGCCATAGGTCCGCAACGAGGAAAGTTTTAGCTGGTTTTCGGGCGATGCCGGCCGGCGGCCGGCATCGCCCTTTCTGCGTTCGTTTCTGATCGGCGCCGACGCCAGTGCCACACTGCCTTTGTCGGCTATCACGTCGGCTTTGTCAGGTGCCACACCGGCTTTTTCGCGTGGCATCAGCCGGTGCCATGCTGCTTGATGTGACGGCGGAGTTTGAAGAGCTCCTTGAAGGCGCGGAGGATGACGCCGATATTGGCGCCGCTCTGCTCGCCGGCGAGCCGGGGGTAGTGATGGACACCGGTCTGGCCGATCGAGAGAGCCATGCGGCGGGCCTTGGCGAGCATCTCGGTGTCGATCAGCGCACCCATGCTATGCATCTCGATGCGGTCGATGAACGGCTTGGGGTAGAGCTTGAACGCGCAGTCGATGTCCTTCAAACCGAGGCGGAACAGCAGGTTGACCAGCACCGTCCAGGCCAACGCGTTCAGCTTGCGCACAAATGAATCCTTGCGGTCAAAGCGGTAGCACGAAACGACGTCGTACTGCTCCAGCAATGGCAGCACCCGCGGTAGCTCCTCCAGATCGAACTGGCCGTCGCCGTCGGTGTAGAAGATCCAGTTCTTGGTGGCCTCGCGGAAGCCGCGCCGCAACGCCCCGCCATAGCCGAGGTTCGGATGGTTGTGCGCGGCGCGGACCTCGGGGATCTCGGCGGCAAGGCGGTCGGCGATCTGGCCGGTGTGGTCGCTGCTGCCGTCGTTGACGATGATGACCTCGAGGTCGTCGGCGACGTTGCGGCCGACTTCGAGCGCCTGGCGGGTGACGCGCTCGACGTTGTCTTCCTCGTTGTGGCAGGGGAAGAAGATCGTGAGCGAAAGCGGCTTGAGCGGCGGCTTTTCCACGTTCGCGTTCCCAAAGTGACCCCTGTCAGGTGGCGCCTCGACGCGGAAGACACGGGCAAATAAGAATTTGCCCATGGCACCCACGCGGAAGACACGGGCAAATAAGAATTTGCCCATGGCACCCACGCGGTCGAGGGTCCGCGTTCATGCGGTTCGGCCGACGGGGCGTCGGCCGCTACCTGTCGATCACGACGTCTAGCGCGTGGCAAAAGGGCACCACGACGGCGGCGCCTTGGAGGTAGACCTGCAGCTCGCGTCGTCCGGGCGCGACTCTAACGGCCGACAAATCAAGCTGCAAGCCGGCTGTCTCGCCGGGTTGCAAGCGCAACCGATATGCCGTCGCGAAGCGGGCGTCGCCATCGAGTGGGCGATAGGCGACGGGGTCGCCGTCGAGCCGGACCAGGGGGGAGATCGCGACCACGTCGTCGCCGCTGTTCTGTACGTGTACGACCGGTGAGTCGCTCTTCAAGGCGAGGTAGGTGAGCCCCTGTCGTGTAAGGTGCCGGCGGAAGCGGAAGGTGCTGCCGGCGTCGAAATGGACGTCTACGGCCGAACGGACGGGCGGCGGTCCTGAGCCCGCCGCGGCGTGGAGCCCGCCCTTGTCCGGCAAGTCGAACCGCACGCGGCATTCCCAGACGGTGCCGAGATCGATCACCTGTTCGAGTCGGGCACCGTGACACCAGGGCGTTTGCCCGCCGAGCTTTCGCAGTTGCAGGCGCAAGGCCAGCCCGTCGAGCCGGTACGGCAAATTGTTGACTACCGAGAAACCCAGGCCCGTTTCGGAACCATCGTTCGGACCGTCGAACGTGGCCCGCAAGTAACCGACCGGTGTGGACGGCGGGGTGTCAGACGACGCCGGCGTCTCGCCCGGCAGGATGACGCGGTCGTCGGCGACATCCACGATGCGATAGTGGCTGATGCCCGTCGCACCCTCGCGCGGCGCTGCGGAAGATTGATGCGTCCGCAGGTAGACCATGGGTCCGGCGTCACCGATCAGTTCTGAAAAGGCGCGGTCGTCCCAGTCGCGGTGTCCGCCGGCGAGCCAGAGTCCGATCCGGCCCGTCCGAATCATCCGTGTGAGAGTCCCCTGTTCTCGCCAGTAGCGAAGGAGGTTGGGGCAGTCGTCGTGCGTAACGACGATGGTCATGCCGTCGAAGCCGGCTCGGGCGAGGACGCGTTCGGCCCAGCGCAGTTGCTCCGCATCGTTGTGGATCGGGGCGAGTGGCTGGTCGAAAAGGACGAGGCCGCGGTGCGGGCCGACGTCGATCAGACCGATGGGGCTCGACGCGACGTGTCGGCTATACAGTTCGATGTCGTCGTGGTCGCCGCAGGCCATCACGAGCGGGGCGTCGAAGCGCGTGAGATAATCGACGAGTTGCCGCCAGCCGACCGGCGGATCGACATGGGTTGCGTCGAGGAAATCGCCGGTGGCGACGATTAGCGTGGGGGCGACGAGGTTGATTTCGTCGATCAGACGTTGATCGAAATGTGGCGCGCCGACGTCGCCTACGTTCATGTTGCCCAAGTGGACCAGCCGGAGCACGCGACCGACGTGCCCGACGGCAACGCAATGCCGACCGAGCAGTCGCTTGCCGTTGTAACGAATCTCGAGGTCGTACGTCTGGCGCGGCACTGTAGAGGGAACTTTGAGGTGCAACGGTTGGCCGGCGGTGAGCCTTTCAACGGCATCCGACTCGCACTCCAGCCGGTGACGCTGCTGGGGCGAACCGTCGCGAACCAGATCGAATTCGACCGTTCCACGGGCCTTTGGGATACGGGCGACCACCTGGAGGGTGCCGCCCGGCTCGACGAACGCCGGTCGTCCCAGCGTTGGAGCAAACAGGCCGGGCATATCAAATTCGAGGTTTGGGGCTGCCGGCTCCACCACGCCGTCCGAGGTGGCTGTCGCGGTCGGCGTGCAGGAGAGCAGAGCGCAGGCCGCCAGCGCTGCTGCGGCGCGGGTTCGCGTGCGGGTCCGAGGGCCGAAACGCAGTGGAATAGACATATGGTTCACCCTTGCTGTGCGGTGACTGGAGGTTTATCTTTCCCATCGTGCCAGAGGAGCAGCGCGATACAGAGATTTCAGGGCTGCGTGAGTGGCTGCGCAACGAACGCCGATTGGGCGTGCCACACTGGTCGGTGGCGCGGGTTGAGGCGCAGGCGGCGGCTAGTTCGATAGGGAAGGCAGCGGGGTTTCGTGAGCGCGCACGAAGCTTCGGCCGAGCCATCACCCCGCCGCTCATACCAGTGGACAGCGACCTGCCGCCGCTGTGCAACCGCGAGCTGTCAGAAGCGGAGGCCCGGCAAGCCTTGACCGAACTTGACGAAGCGTACGTCAAGGGCTGCACCGAGTGCGGCTTGCACGCAAACCGCCGGCAGACCGTCTTTGGAGTAGGATGCGCGCGGCCGGCGATCGTGTTCGTTGGCGAGGGGCCGGGCGCGGACGAAGATCAGCAGGGCATTCCGTTCGTGGGCCGGGCGGGCCAGTTGCTGACGCGGATGATCGCCGCCATGACGCTGACGCGGGACCAGGTGTATATTTGTAACCTCGTAAAGTGCCGCCCGCCCAGCAATCGCACGCCGAACGAGGATGAGGTTCAGACCTGCTTGCCGTACTTGTATCGGCAGTTGGCGATTCTTCGGCCGCGGGTGATCGTGGCGTTGGGGCGTCCCGCGGCACA
This sequence comes from Phycisphaerae bacterium, assembly GCA_046758265.1. GTDB lineage: Bacteria > Planctomycetota > Phycisphaerae > UBA1845 > Fen-1342 > JALSRY01. The sequence continues at coordinate 1,722 of JBHHZX010000126.1, read as the reverse complement.
GGCGCTGCTGCAAACGAACACGCCGATTGGGAGATTGCGGGGGGAGTTTCATGACTTTCCGCCCCTGGGGTTGCAGCACCTCGGGCTGCCGCCGACGCAGTTGATGCCGACGTTTCACCCGGCATACCTGTTGCGCAGCCCCGGTGAAAAGGCGAAGGCGTGGGAGGACCTGAAACAGGTCATGCGTTATCTGGGGATACCGATTCCTCGGCGTCAATCCTAGCCTGCATCGCCCGCGTACGCGGTTTCGCCGATCCTCGATCAGATTCAGGTGTTTGCCTGATTGGCGTGTCGCGAGCGGGGAATAGGATACCGAGCCGCTAGGGGTTTACCTCCGAGTGCAGACCGGAAGGCAAACACCTGCGGATGCCGAAGCACGTCCTGCTGTGAGGTCAGCGGCCGACGATGGTTGAAACCGATGCGGTCATCTACCTGATGGGGCCCTCGGCACTGGATCGGCAGGCGTATCGTCTGCTGTTGCAGCACGAGTCGCATCTTAACGTTGCCGTCGAGTCGGATTTTGCGCCGGTGGCCGTCTGGGCGGCGATGCGGGCCAAGCCGGATCTGGCGTTGGTGACGGCCGACCGGGCAACTCCGGAGGTGCACGACGCTGTACAGATGATTCCGCGCCTCCGCAAGCAGACGCGCATTCTGGTCGCGAGCGCATCGGTCGATGAGGCGGTGTTGAAGGATTGGGGCCGCTGTGGCATCGACGGCTACGTCGTCAAGGACGGGGGTGTCGAGGAGCTGCGGCCGGCCGTCGTCGCGGTCCTGATGGGCAAATCGTACTTCAGCGCCGGGGTGCGCGAAGCGATCGAAAAAGGCCGGACCGCCGTTGACGGTTTGTCGACCCTTTCCCCGCGGGAGAGCGAGCTTTTCCCGCTCCTGGCGCGTGGCATGACGTTGCGTGAAGCGGCGTCGAAAATGACGGTCAGCTACAAGACCGCGGATTCCTACCGGACTTCTCTGTTACGCAAGCTGGGCGTGCGCGATCGCGTGGAGCTGGCGCGTCTGGCGATTCGTGAACGGATCATCGACCCGTAAGTGCTGCCACTCAAGCGGTGGTCCCGGAACCACTACGCTCGTGCGGCGCCGGATCACGCGGTTGGGCGGGTAGCGAGACAGGGGGGTGATCTGGTGTGAAATAAAAGCGCTCGTTCAGTGGGAAAGATGCCGGAGAGGCGGGCGTCGTAAGCCCACGGACGTTCAGGTGTTGGTGGGAGCCCGGGTCGGGAGCACGCGGATTGACGGCACGCCTGGCCCACGGACCTAAGCTGGCTGGGCTCGAGCTAGTCAGGTCTTGACCGGGGCTAATCGCTCTCTTCGACGTAGCCGCCTAAAGCTTGGTGCACGCGAATGTTATTCCAAACGACGAGCACGTTGCGGAAGGCTTGGATGGTTCCCAACCCGCCATTGTCCGTCCAACTATCGGGTTCGACCGTCTGGATGATGAGCTCGACCAGTTTTTGGATATCGGCGTCATCGTCTTGGTTTCGCTCACGCTCGTCAGTGCTCTGTTGGCCGCCTTGCCGGTGGAGGCCGGCTCCACCCAACCCGGTGGGGTCCACGCGGCGGGCGTCGGCGAAACGAGGGATGTGGGTCAGGAGGTCGCTAACGTCGTAGACTATCGTGACCATCTCCCGTCCGAGATCTTCCGCGGTTGAGACGATCAGCAGCTCGCCGCTGGCCCGGTAGGCGAGCTTGAGGTCGGGTCCGCCGGCC
>JBHHZX010000125.1:0-10022 GCA_046758265.1 Phycisphaerae bacterium | reverse complement strand
GTTGCCGGCTTCGTCCTCGGCGACGACGATGTAGAAGTAGGTGGTGTTGTCCTGCAGGCCACTGAGGTTGACGGAGGCCGGGTTGCCGTAGCCGCCGCTGGCCAACCAGCTCAGGTTGTCGCAGGACAGGCCGTAGTGGACGGTGCCGCGGACGAGCTCGTCGGCGTCGAACGTCACCGTGGCGCTGCGCGGCTCGATGTTGATGGTCTGCACGTTCCAGATGTTCGGCGGCGTGCAATCCACCAGCGCGCTGGTCGTCACCTCGACGTCCGTGCCGCCCTGCCCGTCGTCGGCGTCGATGTAGGTGGCGGTGACCGTATCGCCCTCGGCGACGAGCAGAACGCCGACGGCGTCGGTGGTGCTCAGCTCGATCGCGCCCTCGAACTCGGCCGTAGCAGTATCGGTCTCGTACAGAACGACCGTTTCACCGCCCGGCTCGGAGTCAGACGCGAGGGTGATCTCGACCGTGTCGATGAGGTTGTCATCAAGGTTCAGCCCGCAGTCAGAGACCGTGATGAGCGCAGTGCTCTCACAAGCGTACTTGGCACGGTCCAGCGTGATCGTTCCGGCATGGGAGCAGGCGCTCGGCAGTGGCAGGCTCGGGTCACCCATGAGGTTGTACATCTCGAAGTAGCGGCGGGTGGTGCCCGTGGGGCCGTAGTGTGCCAGGTAGCGCATCTTCGTCTCGTTGTAGATGTGACCGGCTTCAGTCTCTACATCATCCTCGTCGTCGAAGATGGCGTCGAAAAGCCGCCGCTCGAGGATGTCGTCTTCGTCCCAGTAGCTGGTGACCGAGGAGCCCCAACTGCAGAGGGCCGCCTTGTCGGGGGCGAGCACCCAGGTCTCCATGAAGCACTCGGGATAGACGAAGTCACCGGTCAAGCAGGCGAAGCTGCAGATGAACGCGTACATGTTCTCGTTGGTCAGGTTGTTGACGTCGCTCGGGTAGAACGGCGGACCGTCGGCCCAGTAGGTCGTGTCGCCGTGGCCGCTGTAGACGCCGTAAAAGCGCCCGTCATTGAAGGCGTCGCGGACGTCCTGGGTGGTGGCGCCGTAGGTGACTTGGTAGAGGCGGTCGCACTGATAGTCGTTCGGCGCCAACCAGGTGTCGATCACGTAGTTGTGCGTGCCCTCGCTGATATAGTAGTTGTCCACGGACGCCATGAACGCCGCCCGTTTCTTGTACCCGGGGTCGGCCAGTGGACCGTTCTCGTAGTACAGCGTCTTGTCCACCAGGATGGACACTTGCGCGCTGGATCGCGTGGGAAAGCGCCCGATGGCGATGTCCGGGTACCAGTCGCCCGAACCGTCCATGCAAGCGTAGGGCAAATCCGTGGACGGCGAGCCGCTGCCCTGGCCTACCCAGTGCGGAATCGTGTTGGTATCGCCGACCAGCAGGATGTACTCGGGCGCATCCTGCCCGCCCCACAGGCTCTGGATATAGCTCTTGATCACCGTGTTGCTGGTCCCAGGCGCCACGACATGGGTCATTACCGTAAAGCCCTGGGCGGCCTTGGCGTCGGCAAACGACATGATATCCGATTCATACGTCGTCGGGACGATGATGAGGTAAGTGCCGGAGCCGCGCCTCGACGCCGCGTCGCGGTCAGGATTAAGCACGATCCGATCCAAGCCCGGCAGGGGCGTGATGTCGGGTGCCGAACTTCCCGAGGAAAACTCGATCGTCAGGTCCATCTGCGACCGGAACCTGATCGTCTGCGCCACCGGGTTGTAGGCGACGGGGTGCACTTCCAGCAGGAAAAGCCGCTGACCGCGGGCGATGCCCAGCTCTTCGACCGTGGCCGGCTCGGCCAGATAGTCCGTCTCGATCGCGTACGCCGCCGGATCAAAGTCGAACGGCGCGTTCTCCCAGGCGCCCGGGGTTTTCGGAATGGGGGCCTGTCGCGGCATGACCTGAAGCGGGAAGCCAACGGTCGTGCGATCGATCACCGCCGTTGCGGTCAGCGTCGGCGTCACCGAGACGCTGGCACCGGGCGGGGCGATGAAGAGTCGCCGAATGACCGGCAGCGCTGGGGCGCCGATGTCACCCGCTGGCGCGGCCTCCGGCCAGCTCACGACGACGAATTCGCCGCGTTTGGTCTTGCGTGGCAGCAGCGACACGCCGGGCACGTCCACGGTAACCTGGATTCCGTTTTCGTCGTGCCCGAGAACGTCGAGTTGGGGCGCCTCGGCCTGCGTGGTCTCTTTTTCCCTCGCTTGCGCTTCGGGTTCCGTGATGCCGGGAGTTCCGTCGGCTGCGATAGTTACCCACGAGTCCGCCACGGCGCCGCCGCTCGTAAGCAGCGCGAGGGCCAGCGCCGGGCTCCACCATCGGCTGCCTGTCAGGCTGTTCAACATGGCTTTCGTCTCCTTAGCTGCAAGTGTCCTGAAGCCCGCGCGTCAGAGCCGCGCGCGTGTCGCATCCTTAGGGACGGCGCGTCGCCCGAGGCGGTCGGCCAGTAGTAGTGACGGGTCGCTACACCCCTTGGTCCCTCGATTCCTGGATCCCTTCGTCCGGCACGGAGACCGGACGCTACGAACGGCCGGCGCGCTCGCCGCTAGGAGGCACGGATTGCGTAGCAGGCTAACTTTGCCTACAGATGTTTGCGACAAAACGAAAACCAGAGCTTCCCTCCCGGTTTGCGGACAGTTTTCGCCGCAGACAGACCATGTCGTGGAACTGCCCTCATCACGAGTATACCGGGGCTGCACATTTGCCCCAAGTGAAAAGCGAGCATTTCTGGTGCAGATGTGCGCTACGGGCGCAGGCTGGTTCACGGGCGAGACGCCCGTGCCACCCGGATGATGACTCACGGGCGAGACGCCCGTGCCACCCAGACACGGTTTCCTGACTATGAGACGCTCGTCCGGCTGCTTTGCAGGCCTGCGGCAGGCCCGCGCCGGTTTGCACGCAGCGAGCGCACCCGCTGATGATGCTCGCTAATGCGCCAGGGCTGGGAACAAATGACAGTTCCGGGCCCCGTCTCAGCGCGAGGACTCCCTGGTCTGGCGCTGCGAGGACTGAGCCGCTGCAAGGGCTCGGCCGTGACTCATTTCGCGAGCGGCAGGATGCGGATGTTGCGGTACCAGATCGGGCTGCCGTGGTCCTGGAAGCCGATGTGGCCGACGCGTGGCATATCTCTATACGCGGTGCGGAACTTGTTTTTGCTGCCGTCGGGGTTCTTGTGCGGTTCGGTCCACTCGTCCAGGTTCATGTCGATGATTTCTTCGCCGTTCATGACGACGTTAATCATACCGCCGCGGCACGTCAGAACCAGGTGGTTCCATTCGCCGGTCTTCTTGACCATGTTTTTGCGCGGCGCAGCGCAGTCGTAGATGGCGCCGCAGTCGTGCTTGCCGGGTTGGTCTTTTCCGTAGGAGTCGAGCACCTGAATTTCGATCCCGGTCTGCACACAGTCGCGGATGTCGGCGGTGCGGAAGAAGATGCCGCTGTTGGTGCCGTGGTCGAGCCTGAATTCGAGCTCGAGGATGAAGTCGCCGAACCGGTCCTCGGTCCAAATATCGCTTCCGCCCTTGCGCGTTAGAACGCCCTCTTCGACGACCCACGCGTCGGGCTTGCAGGTCCAGCCGGTCAGGTCGCGGCCGTTGAACAATTGGGCCCAGCCGGGCGCAGGCGCCCGCTGCCGGACTTCTTCTGCCGGGATCTCACGGATCTTGATGTTCTTGAAATACAGTGGCGTGTAGTGCGCCTGCAACTCGATCTGGCCGCGCGTGTACGTCGGCTTGCCGCGCTCCCAGTAGTTTTCGAGCGGTACGTCGAGGGCGACCAGCACGTCGTTGAGGATCACTGTCACGCGGTCGCCGATCATCTTGATGCGAAACGTGTTCCACTCGCCGACCGGTTTGTCCGCGCGCCGCGTCGGCTTGCTCGGATAGTTTTGATTATTGTAAAGCCCGCCGGAGCCTTCCGGTCGGTCCCAGATCTGGACTTGCGGCGTGCCGCGCAGGTAGATGCCACTGTCGCCGCCGGGCTCGATCTTCCAATCGACCAGCAACTCGAAGTCTCCGTAGTCCTTGACGGTGCAAATATTGTCGCCCTTGCCATCGAACACGAGCACGCCCTCTTCGACTTGCCAATGTGTCGGCATCTTCTCGTCGGCCATCGCCTGGACGTCGGCGCGGTCGTCCGGGCTCATTTTGGCCCGGCTGACGGGATTGCCGACCAGGCCCTTCCAACCGGTCAAGTCCCTGCCGTTGAACAGCGACCCCCAGCCGATGCCTCTTGACTGGGTGGCACGGGCGTCCCGCCCGTGAACCAGTGGTGTCGCGTCGGCTTTCAAATCGCCCAGTGCGAACTGGATGCCGTCCAGGTAGTGCCGCAGAACGGTCGGGTTCCAGAAGATTTCCTCACGGTGACCGAGCGAGCAATAGAACACGCGGCCTTTGCCGTACTCGCGCACCCAGCTCACCGCGAAGTCGCGGTCGTCGCGCCGGATGCCCTGTTTGCCCATGTCGGTCTTGTTCGTATCAAGGCTGAGCAGGACGCGCAGCTTCTCGCGTGAGTACGGCTCGCGAAACTGGTAGATTTCGTCAACGACCTCGAACGGCTTGCCTTCAAACGCCGCGTTGATCGGGTGATCCGGCTCGTCGAGCTTGATGGTCACCTGCTCGTGCCACGGGTGCCCGTCGAAGTACCCGCCCATCATCTTGCCGAACTCCGGCCAGTTGTAGAAGCAATCCGTGGCGGCGTGGAGGCCGATCACGCCCTCGCCACTCTTGACCCAGGCAAGGAAACTCTTCTTAAGCTTCGCGTCGTCGAACAGTTCGCCGGTCGTGTTGCCAAAACAGACCGCGTCGAACTGGCGCAGCTGCTCGGCAGCAAACATCGAGAGATCATCGCTGACGACGGCTTGGTACGCGCCGGTCTTCTCGCCCATGATCTCCAGCGCCTTGGCGCCGCACTCGACCGAACTGTGCCGAAAACCCTTGCAGAGCGTGAACACCAGCAGCTTGCGTGGAGCATGCGGCCGGACGGTCGCCTTGGCCGGTGCGGCTGCCTTCATCTTCTCGATCTGCTCGCGCGTCGGCGGCTTGCCGACGGCCGGCGCATTCGGTCCATAAGCGCAAGCAACCATCCCAAGCACAAGAACAATAACGTTACGACGTCGCATCTTCAGCCTCCGCAAACCCGTAGGGTGGGCACTGCCCACCACAATCCTGCCAATCGCAGCGTTACGGCTGCGCCTTCGCATCGATCTTCAGCCCCGCGAGTCGGTCGCCGTCGGGCGCGCGGACACGCAGGCATGCCGCCCATCCCCCGCCGTAATCGACGACCTTCAGCATCAACTCATTCCAGCCCTTGTTCAACGTGGTCGTGACTTTGTCTTGGCCCCGACCACAGCCTCGGGGAACGTTGTTCACGTGAATGACCTCGCCGTTCAGCCAGACCTTGATGCCGTCGTCGCTGCCGAGTTCGAGGAGAGCGTCCTGTATCTCCGGCGACCAGACGTACGTCCGGAGGTAGGCGGCCCGGTTGTCGCCGCCCACCGACTGTTCGAGATCGACGAACCAGTACCACTCCGGGTCTTCGCTGACCGCTTGCTGCTTCCACTGCACGTCTTTCGCGCCGGACAGTTCGGGCGGAAAGACGACGTTGAAGATCGCCTTCCCGTCCTTGCCCTGCTCCTCATACGGCCCGGTGACCAGCCAGTCGGTGACGTAGTCCTCGTATTCCACGACCTGCTTCATTACATCTTCCGCGTGCCGCCGAACGCGTTCATCATCAACCGCTTCGAGCACCTTCTCCAGCGCCTCCCGTGCCGGCGCCCAACCCGCGGGCAGAATCCCGCGTGCCACGCCGATCATCGCCGAGCCGGCCTCCGCACGCAGCGCCTCGTCGCCGAGGTAATCGGCCAGCTTATCGAACGCCCGCGCGTCCTTGACGTCCGCCAAACGCGCCAGCAGCAGCTTCTTTTCCTCCGCGCGGCGGGCGGCGTCCATGCCGGCGTCGAACAGCGCGAGCGTCTCTTCAGCCCGCCGGTCGGTATCAAGTCCCACCTGCCGGGCATAAGCGCGCATCGCCAGCACATGGTGCTTCAAATCCTCCGTCTTGAGTGCGGTTTCGAGCACGGCGTCAATGGCCGTTGCGTCGGGCCAATCCAGGAACGCCCGGATGGCGGCTTCTCTGACTTCCGGACGCGGGTCCTGCGCCGCCTGCTGAACGGTTTTAACCCCCGCCGTCCCGCCGATACGGCCGAGCACGCGCAACAGCGAGCAGTAGTCGCGCACGCGGTCACGGTCGATGGCGACGATAATAAAGGCGGAACGCTTGAATGCACTATCTGCTCGACAGGCCGTGGCTGCCAGCGCGACCTCGAGCGCCTCCCGCTCCGCCTCGGATTTGGCTCTTCTCAGCAACGGCACAAGCTTCGATACCGCCTGCTCGTCCGCCAGTTCGCCGACCGCGTTGATCGCGGCAATGCGGACGCGCTCGCTTCGATCGGTCGCGAAGGTGAAGATCATATCCAGTTGCGACACTGCCCCACGCCGGGCGAGCACATCGAGCAGCGCGCTGCGCACCAAGGCCGGCGCCCGCCTGATTGCGGCGGCGAGCTCCGCCGAGACTTGTTCGCCGGGCAGTTCCGTCAATGCCTGCTCGGCAGCCTTGCGCTCGTCAGCCTGATCGGTGTCGAGAAATGCGACTAGCGGCCCGAGCGCCTTTTCGTGGCCCAGTGCGGCGGACGCCTTGACCGCGGCGATCCGCACGTCCTTGTCGGCGTCCTTCAGCGCTGTCAGCGCCGCGGGCAAAGCCGCCACATCGCCGCGCCGAGCGAGCACGGCCAGAATGCCCGCGCGGGCTGCGGCCGAGGCGGTCTTTAACTCGCGCAGATACGCTTCCGTCGCGGCTTCACCCGAAAGCGTGGCGGCGATATTTGTCGCGGCCGCCCGCAACTCCGGGTTTTCGCTGGTCAGCGCCGCGACCACCTCGCCGACCGCCTCGGCGCCCAGCAGCTCGGCCAGGCCGTGCAGCGCGGCACACCGTATGTGGATCTCCTGTGGATCGGAGCACGATTCCATCAGTGTGCGATAGATACGTGCCGCATGGTCCTTGTTATTCCTCTTCCCCAGCCGGTCCGCGAGCTCCAGCGCGTACTGGGCGGCTTGCGTACGTTCCCGCCAAGAGTCGGTACGGAGGGAGTCCCACCACGAATCCGTGCGCATGGCGTTCAGTAGTGCTTCGGCCGCGGCCGGCACGTCGCTGGCCGCTAACGCGGCTAGCGCGTTGGCGCGTAGCTCCGGATCGCTGCTGGCCGTGTCCTGCAATAAGCCGGACGGGTCTTTGAGCAGGTAGCGCCCTGCGTCGGGATGTGAGCATTGGTGGATCGCTTTCAGGATGGTGACTCGGTTCTTCCCGGTCGCGTACGGCAAGGTGTGTACGAATACCTCGGCTGCCTGCTCTCCGCCGATCGCGAGCAAGGCCTGCGCGGCAGGTTCGCAAAGCTCTTCATCGCCGAGCAGCGTGGCGAGCGTCGGCACGGCGCGCCGATCGGCGCCCAGTTGCAGTTGGCGAATCAGGAACGCTTTGACCGCCGCCGGCTTGTCGGCTTGGAGCGCCTTGCACAGTACGTCGACAAACTTGCCGCGCTGCTCATCGGTTCCCTCGCTACCGACGTACCACGTCATGGCGTGCAGCGCCAGGCGGGCTTTCGTGTCGTCACCCGTTCCCGGCTCGACCAGCATGTCACACAGCGCTGTCAGCTCGCTGGCATCTAGCTCGGCCAGCTCGCGGCCCAGCGTCTCGGGCTTCTCAGCGCAGTTGAACGAGATGCGCGCGAGCAGCACCTCCAGCTTCGCCGGCGTCTCCTGCGCCGCGGCGGTCTGCGCCCCGGTGCCGAACGCGAAGCACCACAACACAAAAACCCGGGTGGCCCACCTCTTTAGAGGTAGAGGACACGGATGTTCGTTCGATTCGCGTCGCCCACGGCTAGAGCCATGGGCTACCCCGTCCCACCCTGCGATGCTCTTGGCGGTTGATTCGCTCTCCCCACCGCTGAAGCGATGGGGCACCCGTTCGGAAGAGCATGGCTGACACAGCCGTGCCACCCACGTCTGACTGCTGAACCCTGAACCCTGAACCCCGAACCCTTTGGTTTCATCCGCCGTCGCCCACGCGTTCATTGCGGTGTTCGCTTTCATCTCACACCCCCTCCCTACAGATGCCACGGGGCGCGCATGGGAACCTCGACGAGCCGGTTGGCCTGCTCGTCGCCGATAAACCGCTCTTTGTCCGGATCCCATTTCAGCGCTCGGCCCAGGCGGATCGCGATCGCCGCCAGATTGACCAGCGTGCACGAACGGTGCGACGGAACTTCGTTGCCGCCGGTCTTCTGCCGTGTGCGGACGCAGGTCTCGAAGTCCCGCAACGGCTTGGGATCGGGAACCGTATCAAGCTGATCGAACAGCCCCGCCGGCTTGGTGCGATAGTTGTCGTACACCTTGCCCTTCGGCCCTTCAATAAACGGCAAGCCCTCCGGCCCGGCCTCGCCCCATTCGCCACTGTTGAGAATGATCGTGTCGCCGTCGGCGTACTTCATCTTCACGCTTTCCCACAGGCCGACTGCGTCGGGGTGCGGCGGCCACGGAGCGACGGCCGAAACCTCGACCGGCCCCGTGTCGTCTTTGCCGAGGAAGTACTGCACCGGATCGAGATAGTGCTGGCCCATGTCGGTCAGCCCGCCGCCGTCGTAGTCCCAATACCCGCGGAAACTCTGGTGCACGCGGTGCGGATGATACGGCTTGACCGGCGCCGGCCCGAGCCACATGTCGTAATCGAGCACGTCGGGTACGGGCTGCGGCCGGAGGTTTGGCCGCCCGCTCCATTCCTTGATCTTCCAGTTGAACCCGTGCGCCCGGGTAGGACGGACGATGAGCGGTTTGCCGAGCAGTCCGCTGTTGACGAGCTTCTTCAGCATCTTGGAGGCGCCGAAGCGGTAGTAGTTGCCAAACCGGCCGTGCGTGTTGATCTGCAGGACGCGCCCGTAGCGCTGAACCGCCTCGACGTACACGCGCCCCTCGCGGATCGTGCGCGTAAATGGCTTCTCCTCCAAAACGTCGAAGCCCGCCTGCACCGCGGCGATGCCGATCAGCGCGTGCCAGTGCGGCGGCGTGGCAATATGAATCGTGTCGATGTCCGTGCGTTCGAGCACCTTGCGCCAATCGCTGTAGGCGTCGCAACTGTGCTGGGCTTTCGTGAGCGCGCGGGCGAGGTGGTTCTGGTCCACATCGCAGACCGCCAGCGTTTGCGGCGGCTGGCCCTCCTCGTTCTTGGTTACGTGCCCGGCCAGGCCCATGCCGCCGGTGCCGATCACCGCGCGGGTAACGACCTCGCTCGGCGGCGTATGGCCGGGGCCGCCGAGCACGTGCCGCGGCACGATGTAGAAGAGTGCCCCGGCCTGGATACTGTTGCCAATAAACTTTCGTCGCGTGATTCGTTTCTTGAGCATGGTTCCGTCCCTGTCCACGTGGTTCTTGCGGCCAGACATCCTATCCGCCCACGATTGGCATCGAAAGGGGCGGCAAGAAAGCATGGCGCTTCTGCGGCCCGGCCGAAGCGCCGTCATTCACCTTTGAAATCGCACGGTGCCAGACCCGTGCCGAAACAGAGCCGATTCTGCTCCTCGTTCACCTGCATCACGAGCGACGCTGATACCTCCGTGTGTCGTCGGCAGTATGCCGCCACTTCGTCCGGCGACATGACCATAAACGCGGTCGCGAGCGCGTCGGAGAGTGCCGCAGATGGCGCCAGCACCCATGCGCCGAGCTTGTCGTCCACGGCGCGGCCGCTGCGCGGGTCGACGATGTGATCGCCGTGCAGCTTGCGGCCCGAGCCGCTGACAGCAACGTCACTGATTCGTGCGGTGCCAAGGGTATCGTCATGCTTCATTGGATTGCGGATTGCAACCGACCAACCCTTTGTGCCGGCCGGGCAGCCCAGCGCGAACGCCGTGCTCTGGCCACAATGGACCAGAGCCGCGGCGATGCTCCAGTCGCGTAGGATTGCT
>JBHHZX010000124.1:0-10029 GCA_046758265.1 Phycisphaerae bacterium | reverse complement strand
CAGATGGTGGTCGGCCAGCACGTTTAGGCATGCCAGCAGCGCCCCTTCTTCGTGGCGCGTGGCGAAGATAACCGAGGTCTTACAAGGGATGCGCGCATCGAAGCGCATTGCCTCGCGGGCAACGATGACGAAACGCGTGTAGTTTTCCTTCTGATTGGCAATGCCGCGTTTGATGATGTGCAGACCGTAAAGGCGCGCGGCCTCCTCGCTGGCGATTGCCGCCTCCGAGAGGTCCTGATCCTCCCGCAGTTTCTTCGCCGCCAGCGCCGTGTCGGCCAGCGACTCGACGTGGCAGTGGTCCAGCGCGTTCAGAAAGACGCCGCACTGCACCAGCGCCTGCGGGTGCGAATAGATGCGGCGAATGCGGCTGATCGTGACTGGCTCGAGCGCGACCAGACAGTGGTCGATCATATAGACCTCTTCGCCGACCAACGCGAGGTTCATCCGCGCGAGCAGGTCGTAGGCCTCGTTGATCGAGCCGGCGGTCGTGTTCTCGATCGGCAGGACAGCGTAATCGAGGTCGCCATCACGCAGCGCCTCGAGCATCTCTTGGAACGACGGGCAACCCTTGTAGCGCACGTCCACGTTGCGCGCGGCGAAGTGCTTGGTTCCCGCCAGGTGACTGTATGCACCGTCGGTGCCCTGGTAGCCCACCACGAGCGTCTCTTGCGCCTCACGATCGGGGTTCTGCTGGTCGACGAGATACTGTTGTTGGCAACGGACGGAATAGTCGAGGATCTCGCGAAACAGACGTGTGACCCAGTATGCATCAAGGCCGGCCGTCTTGGCCCTCTCCACGACGCGCGACAACAAGTCCTCTTCGCGCTCGACGTCGCGCAGGCCGCCCGACTCGCCGACCTTTACATCGCCGATCTCAGCGACCGTCTGCTGGCGTTCCGCCAGGGCTTGCACAATGCGCGTGTCGATCTCGTCCAAGCGCTTGCGCAAATTAGCTAGCCCTTTTTTCTTCACGCTCCCGACCTCTGCCACCGCGGCACGCCCGCTGCGCGCTGAGCTACTCTGACGCAGTCCCGGGAAACCGCTCGCCTCATTGTATCGGCTTCAGACGACATCCGGGACCCAACTTCCAAGCGCAGCCGCCGCAAGCTCGATCCACACCTCGCGGGGCGCAGCCCGATTTGCCCGTCGTGCGGCGGCTTTCGCCACTGGGTAGCGAATAGCCTGGCGGCGCCGCGCCGCGCGAACGGCGATCGTCATTCTGCTGTCATCCAATCCGGCGTCCAACCGCTGACGCACAGATGGGCGGGTGGAGCTGTCCTTCCCGACGGCGGACCGAATACCGCCGGATCCGGCTGGGAAACGAGCCGAATAGAGCGACTCCAACCAAGCGCTGCATTGCGCTCATCGCGCCGCGTAGCTCTCGTACGATCCCGGGTCTCGGGTTCACGACAAATACTGATATCGGCGGCAAAAAAGGTCCCCAATCTGCCAAAAATCGGTGGCTGAGGGTGTTGACAAGGCGGTCGTCGGCTACAATGCACGACCATGAGGAGGCGCGCTCGGATGGCGCGGAAGTCCCCCTGCGACCGCATCGGGGCTTGAAGAGTTTTTCGCCTCCCAGTCATGCTTCTTGTCTCAGGAGACCACATCATGTTGAAGGATCGACACTGGGGATGTGCACTCGGGTTACTTGCAGCCGTTGTGGTCGTCCTGCCAGCGTGGGCAGACGACGCGGCGCCCCCCGCCGCACCGGCACTCGATGAGACGATTGCCCGGCTGGAGGCACAGCTCGCGGCACAGCAGGAGCGGATCACACAATTACAGCGGGAGGTGGCGTTGGCCAGCGCGCAGGAGACAGAGGCGGAGCGAGTGGAAGCGATGAAGCAGCAGATTCGCGAGGTCCTGAGCGAGCAGGAGTTCCGTGAGAGTCTGATGCCCGCGATGCTGCAAGCCGGCTACGACGAGGGCTTTTATATCCGCAGCTCCGACGACAAGTTCCTGATGAAGATCGGCGGCCTGATGCAGTTCCGCTGGACGCATTATGGCACGAGCCGCACCAATCGGTACTTGGATCCGGGGTTGCAGCGCAACGACCGGACCGGTTTCGACCTCCAGCGGTTGCGCATTAACTTCAGGGGCCACGCCTTCTCAAAAGACCTCACCTATTTGCTGGAGTTGCAGGCGGAGGCGCCAGAGAGGTACGACGCAATCCTTTCGGAGGCGTATGTCGATTATCGCTTCTGCGAGGCATTCCACTTCCGCGCCGGTAGGTTCAAGAGCGCCTCGACCCGGGCCAACACCACCGCGCATTCGCAACTGCAGCTTATTTCGCGGCCGATGGTCGATGCGGTCTTTGGGCTCGGATACAACCTTGGTGTCCGCTTCTGGGGCCAGCTCTTCGACAAACGCCTGGACTGGTACCTGGACGTCACCAATTCGCTGTCCGACGGCGAGAACTTTGGCGACGGCCGCACCATCACGAATGATCCGGCCGAGCTGGACAGCAACCCGGCGCTCGCGTTCCGGTTGGTCTGGCACGCGTTGGGCGAGAATGGCGCCAAAGACTTTGAGAGCCAGTCGGATATCGAGTTCCATGAGTCGCCGGCCCTGGATTTTGGCTTTCACTATGCGTTTAACGAGGACGAGGGCGACCTGCGCACGACGCGAATTCCGTTCCCGGTGCCGCGGCTGTTCCGCACGGGCGGGTTCGGCCTGACGAGCACCAACGGGCTGCAGATCAACCAGTGGGGCCTCGACGCCGCCTTCAAGTGCCAGGGCTTCTCGCTGATCGGCGAGTACATCGTTCGCATGGTCGATCCGCGCCGCGCCGGGCGCCGGCCGTTTACACCCTGGTGGCTGCTCACGCGGCAGGGGGACACCACGGTGCAGCACGGGGCGTACGCGCAGGCGGGCTACTTCCTGCCGATCCCCGGTCTGGAGAAGAAGCTCGAAGCGGTCGCGCGTGTGGGCGGCATCTCCGCGCTGGCCAACGGTCAAGAGGGCGTCTGGGAGTATGGCGCCGGCGTGAACTACTATATCGAAGGCCAAAACGTGAAGCTTTCGGCCGACATGTTCAAAGTCTATGAGGCGCCGACGTCGAGCTCGTACAAGAGCCTCGCGAACGTGAACGACGACGCCCTTGTTTTCCGAGTGCAGTTGCAGCTTGCGTTCTAGCTGACAAGTTTCGAATCTCGAGCGGGCCCGGGTTGGACCTCGTCGTTCCGCCCGGGCCCGGCTTTTTTGCGCCGCGCGCTCCGCTGCCGGACTTCACGCCCCTTGACAACACCCATAACGCTGGCGCTACGACTCTCGTCCACGGGTCCGCTCAACGCGCCGGGAAACGGGCGCAGCTCTTGCGCCCACGTTGCGACCGACCGCGTCCGCCAAGCCTAGTATCGCGTCACGCTCTGGTTTTCTGGTAGCGGCCGGTCTCCGTGCCGGCCGTGAGGGGTCGCTCAAGAAACTACGTCGGGCACGGAGACCCGACGCTACAACCCGCAATTAAGAGCGTGACGGACCGCTACAGCCCGGCGAGACGGGCGACATCACGGGCAAACCGCTGACACGCCTGCGCGATGCACGCCCGCCAATCGCCGGGCCCGCCCTTCGCCCCCGTCGCCGATTCGTACGCATAGATCACCGAACGAGAAGCATTGACTATCGCGCCGCTGCCGTCCGCGTGAAAGCATGGCCGGCAAGTCTCTGCCGTCGCTCCCTGCGCACCGAAACCGGGCACGAGGAACGGTGTATGTGGCAGCGCCGCGCGCAACGCTCCGGTGCTTGCGGCGTCCTTCGGGGCAACCACCGCGCCCACACATGACAAACCACACTCGCCGCGCAGCTCCGGCGCCTGACCCCAGCTCTGCACCAGCCGGGCGAGATACTGATAGAACTTCTCATCCCCGCCGAACTCATGGATGCAGTCGGCCCCCGGCTCAGAAGGCCGCACGAGAATATACAGCCCCCGGCCCTGCTCGCGGGCGATCTCGACGAACGGCCGGATCGCATTCTCGCCCAGATAGCCGGCGAGCGTGACCGCGTCGGGAATGCGTGCGGGATCGACATCGGTAAACGCTGGTCGGTCAAGGTGTCCGCGGGCATAGAGCTTCGCGGTCGAACCGATGTCACCGCGTTTGACGTCACCGATCACGAGCAGCCCGCGCGCGTGTGCGTAGGCAATCAGTCGGTAAAAGACCCCCACGCCGGCCTCGTAGAGCGCCTCGAAAAAGGCCGAATTGATCTTCACCACCGGCACGTGCGGCGCAACAGTATCGATCAGCACCCGGCAGAACGTCTCAAGCGCGGACGTGGCGGATTCCAGATCGCTGCCCCGCGGCCGCAAATCAATCGGCAACCGTTCCAGGACAGGGTCAATACCGACAACCGCGGCGGTCCGCTTCGCACGAATCGCCGTCGTCAGCCGGTCCGCAAAGCAGGTCGTCATCTTTGCGTCGCCCGCTTCCCTCGCCTCAGACGCCAATGCCCGCGCTCACGTGTCTTTACGACCAGCGCTCTTCGCTCGGCCCGCCGGTATCCTCATCTTCGTCTTCGTCCAGGTCGAAGCCCTCGGGCCTGGGAGCCGGAGACCTGCGGACATCGTCGTCCGGTTCGTCGCCAAACGCTGCGCCTTCGCCTTTATCCTCGTTGGACTCCTCCTCGTCGTCACCCGCCGGTCCGGCTGCGGGCCCCACTTGAGGCCGCTCGGTGAATCCGAACAGGGGGCCCGGCCCCGCCGATGCGGTCTCCGCTTCGGCAGACGTTGTCTCCGGCCCTGCGGCCGATGGTGGAGCTGACTCCCGCGAGGATTTGCTTGGCGACTCGACACCGGGCTCGGACAACGGCGCGGCCGCGACGGACGGAGGCGTGATCAACCCTTCCTGTCCGACGGGGGGCGGAGGCACGACGGGGGGCGCTCCGACGACCGCCGGTTTTCGCCGCGACGGCCGCCGTCGGGTCGCCTTGCGGGCGACTTTTTTCTTGGCGACCTTCTTCCTGGCGACCTTTTTCTTGGCAACTTTTTTCTTGGCGACCTTTTTCTTGGCCGCTTTTTTCTTGGTTACCTTTTTCCTGGCAACCTTCTTCGCAGCGGCCTTCCTCTTGGTCGCCTTCTTTGCCACCTTCCTGGCTTTCCGTTTGACCCTCTTCTTGGCAGCAACCTTGCGAGCCTTTTTCGCTGCCTTCTTCTTGACGACTTTGCCGCGAGCCTTGGCCTTCCTTCGCTTAGCCATGCTTAGCCCTCGCTACAAGCTCAAAAACACGGACACCTTCACAACGATCGTCGAGTTCCGTCCCGACGAGAATGTCACGTATGACTTGTGCGCCGCGCCTCGTCTCCCTCCCCAGATCGCGCCACGCGCGCCCGGCGGAACCCGCCGGTGCGCTCGTCCGGGATTATGCCGTCAGCACACGCGTCGCACAACCACGAAATGCGGGATAACGTTTTCACGCACGTACCGACCGACGGGCGCCAAGCTACCTCCCGGCCCCACGAACAATGGAGACAGCCCGGCGATCTCAAACCGATATAATAAGAGAATGCTCCCGGGGACGACACTCTCGACGGCTGTGCGGCGCTCGCCATGGTTGCCGATCCTGTCGTTGTCGGCACTGCTGGCGGCTGCGGGCTGTTCCGACCCCGACCCGGTTAATTCTTCCGACGGCAGCCAGCGACCCGCTACGCCGAAGGACCCACTCGCGAACGCTCCCGCCGAATGGTCCGCTTTCCTGCGCTGGGCCGAGAAGCAGCTTCAAACCCGGCCGCAGGCCGTGCCCCTTCCCGACGCGCCAAACACGGCACAGCCGCGCTGGGCACTGGTACGCCTGGACGACGCGGCAGCATTTCGAAAGGCCGCTAAGACGTGCAACTGGACCGCCCCCGCGCTCGGCAGCAGCGCTCTGGCCGAGGTCGGCCCGCTGCGTAGCGACCAGCCAACCCCCCGCTTCCGGGTCACGCCGGCCCCCAAAGCGACGCCGGACGGGAAGGACTCCCTATCGCTCACAATCCATGGCCTTGAATTGCGGCGTGAAGATGTGGGCAGCGTAGAACTTACGATGAGCGTGCCGTTTGGGAGACATGTCACCCTCAAATGGAGTAAAGCCGGCACGGTACCGGTACCGGTCGAAGCCCACGACAGGCCATTCGCCGTGCACGTCCTGACCGACGGCTTCGCTGAGTGGCGGGGGCCGCTGCGCACATTCTCGATCATCACGGACGGACGCTCGCAAGGAGGGCTGATCGAGATCCACTCTCTACGGTTCATGCCGCGCAGGGCTTCGTATCCCGAGCCGATCGGCATCAAGCGTGTGCGGCTGGGGCACGAGATCCGCACGGCGATTTACACGCACTGCCCGGCCGAGATAACGTTCGACCGCGTGCTGGTGCCGCCGAATGCGAAGTTGCACGTCGGGATCGGTCACGTGACCGGTACCGACCCAGGCGTCTCCAACAACGGAGCGACCGAAACCAGTTTCGAGATCACTGTGTCACAACGCGGCGAACCGCAGACCGTGCTTGCGCAGCAAATTGACACGAACGAAACCTGGACCGACGCGTCGGCATCGTTGGCGCCGTGGGGTGGCCAGGAAGTGACACTCACGCTGAAGTGCACCAGTGCGAGGCCGGACACGGTTGCGTTTTGGGCGAACCCGATCATCTATGAGCCCGTCGCCGATCCGCCCATGGTGGTCCTCTACCTGATCGACACGGTGGCCAGCGAACACGTGAACTTCCACGGATACGCCCGTGAGACGATGCCGCGGCTGACAACGATGGCCGCCCACGGTGTCTGGTTTTCGCAGATGTTCTCCAACTCGTCGCGGACAATCGAGTCGATCCCCGATCTGATGCTCTCCATGCCGGTCGAACGCCATGGGGTGCATCACAACTCAACCCTGGCGCCGGAAGGGTTAATGACGATCGCGGAAGCGTTGCGGGCGGCGGGTTTTGCCACCGCGTCCTTCTGTACGAACGTGAACGCCGGCCCGCGGCAGGGCATGGACCAGGGTTTCGACACGTTTGTGGACAAGATCGGCTACTACTGGACCAGCTACGATCGGACGATCCCGCTGGACGAAGTGCTGGGGTGGATCGAACAGCACGATGATCGACCGCTGTTTTTGTACGTTCACACGGCCGAGCCGCACGCGCCGTACACGCCGCCCGCCGGCTTCGCCGGGCACTTCGACCCAAATTACACCGGCCGGATCGATGGCAGCTTCAGAACCTTTCGCGCCATCCGCGACCTGGTTGCCCAGCAGCGCGACCTGCAACATGTGGTCGCGTTATACGACGAGGAGATTCTCTATAGCGACGCCCGCTTCGGCACGTTTCTCGACGCGTTGCAGAAAAAAGGGTTGCTCGCCAAGACGCATTTCTTCGTGACGTCCGATCATGGCGAAGAGTTCCTCCAGCACGGCCACTGGGAGCACGGCCTGAACCTGCACAACGAGCAGACGCGCGTGCCGCTGGTCGCGTACGGGCCGACGTTCGCCAGCGGCGTTCGCGTGGACGCGCCCGTGCAGCTCTTCGACGTGATGCCGACCATTCTCGATCTGTTCGACCTGCCCGTGCCGTACCCGTTGGCAGGCCGGAGCTTGCTGCCGCTGTTGCGCGGGGCAAGCGATTCCGGAAAGCCGACCGGGGGCGCCCGGGCCGCGAACAGCCTGCTCGACGTGTTGCACGCCCGTAAGGTCTATGCCTCCAACCACAACTACCGCATCTCCCGCAAGCTGATCGAGTATTCCGTCATCGAGGCCGGGCGCTGGAAGCTGCTCTATGGCGCGCGTGAATTCCCCATGTACCCGAGCGGACCGCGGTCACGCTTCCTGCTGTTCGACCTCGAGGCCGACCGCTTCGAGCGCCGTAACGTAATCCATGACCGGCCGGAGGTCGCCCGCCGACTGATTGCCGATCTGGTGCGCTGGCGCGCCGGCCAGCTTCCGTATGATCCGGGGGTGAGAGCGCCGACCGAGATCGATCGGGCTCAGATGGAGCAACTGCAAGCCCTCGGATACGTGGGAGACGACACTACGGAAGACCATCTCGACGACGAGCCGACCGCCAGCGAGCCAAACCAGGGCGCCGACGAGTAGAACCAAGCGGAGCGGCCGCCAGCCCACAAAGTAACGCGGAGCCGGCTCGCCGAAGTAGTAGGTCGGTGGGTATGATATCCAGCATGGAAAACGGCGACGCCGACAATCCGCAATCGTTGCTTCTGCGCAACCTGCCGTCGGTTGACTTCCTGCTCAATCAACCCGCGATCGCGACGCTGCTCGACGAATTTGCCCGCGCCGAACTGGTCCACTGCATCCGGGCCGTGCTCGACGACCGGCGCGAAGCGTTGCGCGCCGGCAGTTCTCCCGCTCTCGATGTGCCGGCCCTCGCGCTGGACATTCGCCAGAAGCTCTACGAGCGAACGCGGCCGAACCTGCGACGGGTCATCAACGCCGCCGGTATCGTTCTGCATACCGGGCTGGGGCGCGCCCCGCTGGCGGAGGAAGCCCTCGAGGCGATCACCGACGTGGCGGCCGGCTACTGCAATCTCGAGCTGAATCTCGCAACGGGCCGGCGCGGCGACCGGCACGAACACCTGCGCGACCTGCTGCGGGAGCTGACAGGGGCCGAAGATGCCCTGGTCGTCAACAACAACGCCGCGGGAACCTATCTGACGCTTAACACCCTGGCGGCGGGTCGGCCGGTGGTGATCTCCCGCGGGCAACTGGTTGAGATCGGCGGGTCCTATCGCATGCCCGACATCATGGCTGCCGCGGGCTGCAAAATGGTGGAGGTCGGCACGACGAACCGCACGCGCATTGCCGACTACGAGCGGGCGATCAACGAAGAAACAAGCGTGCTGCTGCGCGTGCACACGAGCAACTATCGTATTCGTGGCTTCGTTGCCAGCCCGGCGCTCGAAGCGCTGGTCGCACTCGCCCACAAGTACCCTCGCCAAAGCATCGCCGTCGTCGACGACCTCGGTAGTGGGCTGCTGGACAGACCCTCGGCCAGCGCCGCCGAGCCGAATGAGGACAACCTGGAGGCGTCAGGTGCGCGGTTTGCAGCCGATTGGGACGAACCGACCGTGCGGGAAAGTGTGGCGGCGGGCGCCGACCTGACACTGTTCAGCGGTGACAAGCTACTGGGCGGTCCGCAGGCCGGTGTCATCGTCGGGCGGACGGAACTGATCGCACGGCTGCGTGAGAATCCGCTGGCGCGGACGTTCCGGCCCGACAAAATGACGCTTGCGGGTTTGGAGGCGACGCTGCGACTGTACCGTGATCCGCAGGCGCTGTTGCGCCGGCTACCGGTGTTCCGCATGCTGGGCACGGCGACCGACCATCTGGAAAACCTTGCCAACCGGCTGGCGCAGCGCATCGCGCGACAGGTCCCCGCTGCCGAGGTCAACTGCGCGCCCGATGAATCGTTCGCCGGCGGCGGGACGCTGCCCACGATACCCTTTCCAACCTGGGTGGTGCGGCTGCGGCACGTGGCACTGGACTCTGGCCGGGTTGCGGCGGCGCTGCGACAGCGCGATGTGCCGATTGTCTGCCGCGTACACGACGAGGCGCTTGTTTTCGACTGTCGAACGTTGTCGGAGGGCGACGTAGATGAGATTCCGGCAGCGCTGGCGGAGACGCTGAGAGAGCTGAACAGCGAATAGCGAATTCAGAGCCAAGAGCGGCTTTCAAGACCCAGTGCAGCACCGGCGTCCCGCCGGTGAAGGCACAGGTGAGAGGTCTGTATCAGAGGTGCCGCCAGGGGCCCTTGATTCGCTATTCGTCATTGTGCAGGTACATGCCGCGCTCGCAGGCGACCACAAAGCACTCGGCTTTGGTCTTGAGGGTTTCCCACGCTTGGCGAATGTGGTCCGCTTCCGCGCCGCTGATCTGACCATCGTCTTCGATACCGCGACTGACGGTGCCCAGCAGATCGCCAAAATCGGCCACCACCCGTTCCGTCGTCGTCAGCAATTGCTCTTCGCCCTCTCCGGGGACGACGTGGGGGTTCTGTACGAAGAAGCCGCCGGCGGCGGTACAGAGCCCGTGGATGACCCGCGGGGCCCCGGTCGC
>JBHHZX010000123.1:0-10057 GCA_046758265.1 Phycisphaerae bacterium | reverse complement strand
ACAAGTCTGCGGCCGTCTTACGATATTCCGGTCGCACCAGGATGCGCAGACCGCGGCCGGACAACGCCCGGAAAGCGTCTTCATCACTACGATCGTCACCGGCGTAGGCGACGAGCGCGTCGTCTTCGAGCTCACGCAGGATGCTCGCGACGGCATATTCTTTGTTGCGGCCGGAGGCGCGCAGTTCGAGCCCCCCGTCAAACTCGTGGAGTTCGAGCTGAGGAACGCGAGCGAACGGCTCCCAGGCAGCGCGGACACGGGCCCGCAGCCGCTCGATCGAGCCGGCGTCCATCCCGCGCCAATGTATGGCGATGCCCGCGGGTTTTGCTTCACACCGACCATTCAACCCGGCCGATCGTGCCCACTGCCGGGCTTGTGCCAGGGCGCGTGAGGCGATCGGCTCGAGTTCCGGCCCGCGGTACCGTCCGTCCGGCAGCCGCCGTTCCCACCCGTGGCAGCCCCATAATTCGGGCAACGGCTCCAGCCCGAGCAGGGGGATCAGGTCGCGGAGCGCCCGTCCACTGATGACCACGACGCGGGTGCGGCCGGCGCGGACGATTCTCTCCAGGGCGCTGTGCAGTTCGGGGTGCGGGACGGCCTGCTCCCGCTCGATCCGAAAGGGTGCCAAGGTGCCGTCGTAATCGAGCAGGAGGGCGCGCGGTCGGGGCCCGGAAACTTCCTTGAAGAACCGCCCCCACTCAAAGTCCGGTTTGCGCGTTTTCATCGTTCTCCGCAGGGCGTTGATGCTTGCAAACAGGCCCGCGAGTATGGTAGCGGAAAATCGGGGAGCTCGCAAAACAAGCCTCGCGCGCCAGCTCCCGTAACCGACAACCGCCGGGGCACAATCGACGTAACCAACTGTCAGAGGCGGAGTTAAGTTCTAAAAGACTATCTCAAAACGGGTGCCACGGGCAGCTTACCTGCCCGTGCACTGGCGGACGAGCCGCCAGTGGCACCCCAAATGGAGTTTTGAGATCGTTTGTAAGTCCCACCAGCGTCGGCGCAACAACGAAGCCGACGCTGCGTCGGCTTCGCCGTGCCACCGGGTGTGGCGAGGTTCGGGTCGCGAGGCGCGTGCCGCTGGCCGCGCCTCCGAGGGGACGATCCTTGACCTCGCTAGTACGTGTTGTATGCCCTGCCGTTCTGATCGGTCAGGTTGGTGTTTGCCAGGAACTCACCGGTGTTGGGATTGTAGATCCAGCCACCGACATCCGCCGTCACCGACGGCGGGCTGTTCGCCGCGTCGAACGCGACGGCCGTGGGGTCAGTCTGGTCGCCGACCGGGCAGGGTGGGATCGCCAGGAGGTACGGCCCAAACGGATGGACAGCGTCCCGAGTGGCGCTGACGGTGCCGGTGAGGCTGCTGAACTGCGTGAGCTGCGCCTCGAAGTCGGCCTGTGTCGGAAACGCGCTGTTGTGGTCGGCCGAGTACAGGTTGATCGCGTTGCGGATGATGGCGAGATTACCGGCCAGTGCGGAGTCTGCTGCCCCGGCGGTGCCGCGGCTGAGTCGCGGAATCGCCATGGCGGCGATAATGGCGATAATCACAATCACCACGACCAATTCGACCAGCGAAAAGGCCATCGTCCGCGTTCTGCTACCGGCTCTCATGGGCGTCTCTCCGGTGTTGCACCTCAAGGACCGCAGGAGATCCGACTGCCGACGGCCTGCTGACCGAGGGGGGTTCCGGTTTACCTTACGTCTGCGAATCGACAAAAGACTGCCGCCGCTTTAAAAGGCGCGGCCGGCCCAACCAGAGCGTTATTCAGAGTGGCCGGCGCTCGCCACCCGGAGCGTCACTCGCGATCCGTCCCGCTGAAAGACGACGTACTCGCGATGCAGCTCGACCAGCCGATAACCGTCGATTTCCGCGCCGCGCCGGCAGAGCAGGCCGTCGATCAGAGCTAACGGAACGCGACCGGTCAGGACCCCCTGTAACTCGTGCCGGTCCTCGAAGGAGAGCGGCTCGCTGGCGGGCTCGCCGGGCGCTCCCGGCCTCCAGGCCGCTGCCACGTCGGCGGGAGCCAGGGCGGTTTTCATCTGCGGGGTCGGTACAAAAAGATCGCGCGTGACCTGGTCAAAGGCCAGTGTGGCGCGGGCGGTGGGATCGTTGCGTAACGACGAGATTACGGCCTCAAGATCGGCCGGGTCGGGGGGCAGCGCGATCGACTCGACGGCGATCGTGGGCGAAGACGCCGCACGTCAGCCAGAGGCCCGTCTCGGCGAACTGTTCAGACCGGGGCATCGGTCACCTCTCTTTCCGAGGGCATCACGGCCGCGAACTCCCCAGGGTGTGCCGCGCGGTAGGCCGTCAGCAGTTCGAGAAACACGGCGGCGACCTCGGCGTCGAGTTTCGTGCCAGCCTCTTCGCGAACGATCTCGCAGGCCTGTTCGAACGAAAACGCGGCGCGGTACGAGCGGTCCGAAGTAAGGGCGTCAAAGACGTCCGCCACGTGGATGATGCGAGCGAACAGCGGGATCTGGTCGCCGGCCAGGCCCTTCGGATAGCCCGAGCCGTCCGCGTTTTCGTGGTGGTAGAGCACGCCGTCGAGAACCGCTCCGAGGCTGGCGATCGGTTTGAGGATTTCGTACCCCATGACCGGGTGCTTCTTAATGATGTTGAATTCCTCATCCGTGAGTCTGCCGGACTTGCACAAGATCTCCTCCGGGACGCCGATTTTGCCGACGTCGTGCAGCAGTCCGGACATCTCCAGGATCTGCAATTTGTCGGCTGGAACGCCCAACCGCCTGCCCGTCAACCTCGTCAGGAAACCGACACGCTCCGAGTGACCGCTGGTGTAGTGATCCTTCTTGTCGATCGCCGCGACGAGCGCCCGGGTGGATTCGAGCGACATGCGCCGCAGCCGCTCGTGGATTTCGGCGTTGCTGATGATTTGGCCGCCGAATGTGAGGATCGACTCGATCATCAACATGTCGCCGGAGGTGAACTCACCCGCTTGGGGTGATCGGATCGCCAGCACCATGTCGATCTTGTCATCCAGCCGCACGAGCGGCGCCAAGAGCACGCGTGCGGTGGGAGCGGAGTGGACTGAGACCGCGCGGGACCGTCGGCGCGTTTCGATTTCGGCCGCCAGCTCCTCGCTGAGCACGCCCGCGCCGCCAGCGGGTGCCAATTCGCCACTCGACACGTCATAGCAGCGGTTGCCGCCGCCCGACCGAACCACCAGCATGGTCCCCGCGGTCAGCAATTCGCCGAGCCGAACCAGGAGCGTCTTTTCGACTGCGTCAACGTCGGTCAGGCTGGCGATTTTTTGGGTGAAATCGAAGATCAGGTTGAGTTGCTCGTAGCTGCGGAGCACTTCGTCGGCCAGACCTTCGTTCTCGTCCAGCAACCGGCCGACCTGCTCGAGTATGCGTGAGAGCGATTCGAGTTTTCCCAGCACGCCCTCGCCCGGATCGCTGGTCGGTCGGTCTTCGCACAGCCCGCCGGGCGGGTCTTCGACTCCCAGTAGGACCGCCGTGCTTCCGTTCAGGCGGATCGGCCGGGCGGTAACGTGAAAGCCGCGCACACATCGTCCGTTCTCAAGGCGGCTGGGGTCGAGTTGCCCGGCCGCGGCACGCAGCAGCCATGGGCACCCGAAATCTGGCAGCCGGCCGGGATCCCCGTGCAGACAGACCCGCAGACAATGCGACGGAAGATGCAGCAGCGACGCGCTGCCCCCGACGATCCCCAGCGATCGGTTGACCGCGGCGGACGCGGTCTCCGAAAGCTCGTCGATCAGATCCTCTAGGAGGCTCGGCGTCTGTTTCGAGTCGCTCGACCTACTCATGCTGCATACCCAGCGGGGAATCGACTGCTGCTAATCGCTCGGTGGCGACGAAACCTGCTCGTCGAGCTGCTCGATCACTTCGGCCAGTTTCGTCGGACTGAACGGTTTGGGGACCACACATACGCCCCGGCCGGCGTCGGCTCGGCCGATCCGCCTTCGGCGGACATCGCCTGTTCCGTGCGGTTTGCCTGATCCTCTGGTTCCATGGTGTGCTCGAAGCGCAACGAGGACGCACGGCACCCAACCGCATTCGTGGGGCATATCGTCGACGCCTACCAGGGACTTAAGCACCGGTTGGTGCGTAACATGCGCCCGCACCCCGGTCCGTTAATGCCCGGGATACGCGTTCAAGAGGGGGGCGATTGCTCAGGTGTGATAACGCTTCGCCAGCCGATTCATTGACCCGGCCTGGCGACCGGTCTGCCCGCCGCGCATGATGGCCGAGAAAACGTAGCGCCCCCCCGCCGAACCTGTCAGAACCGCAAGCGCCAGCGCGGAGCCGCTTTCTCCGGCGTGCGACCGCTCTCGCATCGGACTGATAGTGCAGTTCCAGCGCAGGTTGGGGATGCTGAGGACTGGGGCGAGGAGCAGATCATTCTTTTCAATCCTCGGCTGGGCGTGGATTCGCGGGCGGCAAGCCGGCTGGCGAGACCCGGGTACGAGGCGGTCGCGTCAGGCTGAAGCACGCGGCCGACCGGAGGCCGTAGGTGTGCAGCACGTCGCGGCGCCCCGGCGTACCCGGGGTCAGATCACGATTGGCTTTTCGCCACGTCGGGCGGGTTTCGGCCAAAAGAGCAGCAACAGCGACGCCACCAAGAACGCGCCGACGACAATTGGCTGCGCGAAACGATCGTTCGACTCCAGCGCGTCCCAGTTGCCTTCAAAGAACAGCGACATCTCCGGGGCGGCCGGGCCAATTGCCAGGACGGCGACGACACAGGCGAGCACACAGCCAAAGAAACCACGAACAAAGTGTGCCGCCCCGTCGTTTCGCCGCGCAACAATGAGCAGGATTGAGCCGAGCAACAGCGGCGCGAACACCGCGATTCGGGGAACCTGCTGATCCACCTGTGTGCGGTTGTGCTCCACCATAAGCAGGCGGCCGCTTTCGTAGGAAAAAACCCCGGCGTGCGTGGGGATGACGAACTCGGCGCTGAACGCCAGCGCGACGGTCAGCCCTACCAGCAGCAGCAACTTGGCCAGAAACGAGAGGCCGGCGTTGGCCGTGCGACCCACGAACGACGGCTGGTAGGCGTCGATCACCATGGGCCGCGGCGGTGGCTGCTGCTCCCCGGCCGCTTCCGTCTGATGTGCAGTTGTCTCCTCCGCAGTCGTTTCCTTGGTTTTTTTCGCGTCGCCGTCCGCCTCGACGGACTTGGCCTTGCCGCGGTCGAAAGCGTTTTCCAGGCGCTGGCCGACCGTTTCGATCGCCGTGCTTGCCCGCTCAAAGACACCCTCGACGCGTTCCCACGCGCCGGCTTTCGGGGCTTTTCTCGGTTGCGGTCCCGCTGGTCCTGCCGCCGTGGCCACCGCCAGCGGCCAGACCCCGGCTGCCAACTGGACGAGGATCAGCAGTACGGCGGACAGAACCGCGGCCACAAAAGCGTAGGATTCTGCCTGCGCCATCGCCGCGAAAATGGCCCCCGCGAGGCCGTGCCAAAAAACGGCGCCGCCTTCGATGATCTGTCGCCGACCCAGTTGGATGCGTTCGGTCCAGTTGAAGATCACCAGGGTCGCCGTCAGCGGAATGATCAAACGTGCGAAAGCACCTTCATTATCAACCGCATAACCGGCCGCAAAGGCCGGTAGCATGAAGACGAATCCGCAGGCGGCGTACACCAGGCGATCATGGAAGTTGTGCTTCAAGGGATCGCGCCGCACGCTCAGTCCGAACCCGAGCAGCGTCCCGAGCAACCCGCCAAACAAATACAGCAACGACGCACCAAAAACCACGGGACAGTCGTAGGCAACGCCCAACCCCCCGGAAGCGGCGAACAGCACGACCAACGCGATGACGAGCTGGCGCCAGCGACTGCGCCCGAGAAGCTTTGTCTTCTCGAGACCGTCTCGGGCGGTCGGAGCAACCCCCAGATTCGCGAGCTTGGCGTCCATCACGTGCGCTTTTTTCTCCGCCTTGTACTGGAGCTTGCGGGCTTTCTTCTGAAGCTTGCGAGCCTTCTTCGCAGCCTTCCGGTCGAGCACCGGCGGAATCGGCGGAATCGGCGGCAGCTCGCCTTCCACCACCCGGGCATCGAGCACTGCCGGAACAGGTGGGGCCTTCGGCGCCGTCGTCCGTGTGCGATCCACATCTGCCGCGTGCTCAGCGCGCAGGGTCTGCGTCAGCACCGAGGCGTCAAACGACGCGAGGCATTCGCTCACTTCGGTCGCGGACGTAACCGCCTCGACCATCTCGTCGACGTCCTGATAGCGGTCTTTGGGGTCCTTGGCGAGCGCCTTGGCGATCACCCGCGCGAACGGCTGGGGAATGCCGCTGACGTCGGGCTGTTCGCTCAGGTGCCGCATCAGCACTTCGCCCATGCTCGAACCGGTGAACGGCAGCCGCCCGCTGAGCATCTCGTAAAGCATCACGCCCAGGGCGTAGATGTCGATTGACTTGGTGTAGCTGCCCGAGCCAATCTCGGGCGCCATGTAGTGCACCGTGCCCACGCTGATGGTGTTGCCGCTGTGGGCGCTGACGGCAATGTGCTTGCTCAGCCCGTAATCGCCGATTTTGACGTAGCCGTCATCGTAGAAGATGTTGCCGGGTTTCAGATCCCGGTGCACGATGCCGCGCTCATGCAGATAACTGAGTCCTTTGGCGATACCGCTGAGAAAGAAGGCGGCTTTCTGTGGGCCAAGGCCGTTCGGTTCAGCGATCAGCAATTCGCGCACCGAAGGGCCGCTGACGTACTCCATGATGACGAAAGGATCGCCCTCGTCGCTCCGCCGGACGTCGTAGATCGTGATCAGGTGCGGGCTCTTGAGATTCATCACGTGGGCGATACCGCGCAGCTCGATCTCCGGGTTGTCACGCAGGTATTTGACGGCCACCTGCTTGCCGGAGTCGGTCAGCGCGTAGTACACCTCGCCGAACCCGCCCCGGCCAATGGCCCGCTGAATGGTTATGGCGTCAATCGGGCGATCACCGTGCTTGAACGTGTAAGCCACGACATGTCCTCCGCCGGGCCTGCGCTAGTTGCCGCGTTCTATGCCAGGCCCCCGGAACTGTCTGATTCGTATTCCTTCACCGTCAGTCGAACGTCCCCGAAGTCGCAGGTCTCGTCCGCCGGCAGCGCCTCGGCCGGGCCGGTCGGCCGCCCGTCGCGGGCCGCCCGGCGGACGAACAGTTTGCCCGCGCGGTCGAACAGCACCAGGCGTGTGTCGCCTTCGCGCGTCCGCACGTGGCAACTGGACTGCGGGCCAAGCAGGCACGTGCCCTTGAACAACACCACCAGGCTCACGTCCTGCGGTAGCCGGCAGCCGCTCGAGAGTTTCAAAACCGCCGTGTCGCTCTTCGCGCTGGGCTTGTGAAAGATCATTCTCACCTTCGAACCCAAGGCGATCCGGTCGCCGTGTCGAAGCAACGTTCGCGCAACCTGTCTGTGATTGACGCGCACCGGGCCGCGCGCGACGAGGAAGTAGTCCTCGCCGTCGCGAATGAGGTCGGCGTGATGCGACTGGATGTCGGCGGGAATCGGGACGTCCAGTGCGCTGAGGCTTCCCGCCCGGCCCACGCGGATCACGTCGCGCGCGACCAACAGCACGCTTCCGGTGCCGTCCACCAGCATCAGCAGCGCCCTGTCATTGAACGCCGCCCCGCGTCCTCGACAGACGGTCTGCTCGGGTCCACTACCATTATGACGCCCAAACGCCGCGTCCCCCTTTCTAAATGGCGCCATTTTGTGGAGCGACGTTCCCAGCAACCCGAGTGGAGAGGCGAGGAGCTCTGACTGCGCGCGGACAATCTCGTCGATCGGTTTCAACGCCGCTTTGATCCAGCCGGCCTCGCCGCAGGCCGCTTGCAGCCGCAGCAGCGCTTCGCGCAGAGTGACGTAATCAGCCTCGGCCAGCCGCTCAGCGGCCCTTCGAGTCAGCTCGCTCAAGCGTTCAAACTCGGACAAGGACGGCGCGAAAGCCCGCAGCGACTTCGTCGTCTCGAGCGCTGCCCACAGTCGATCGAGCCGCCCGGCTTTGAAGGCTTCCCCCATCAGGGCGCGGCACGCGAGGACAAGCTCGGCCGCCAGCGCGTCAGATTGACGGCTACGACCGTGGCGAGTGCACGCCTCCTCCCAGAATCGGCAGGCGGTCAGCCCGTCGCCGGCGGCCAGCGCCCCGCGACCCTGCTCCAATAGCTGTGCGCTGCGCCGCACGCGGAGGTCCAGTTCCTCGCGGAGTTGCTCGCGCCGTCCGGCGTCCTCGAGCCGGTCAACCGCCAATTGCCCCGACTCGAGGCGGCCGGCCTTGATGTCCCGGGCCGCGCGGTTGAACGCGTCGTCGCGCTCCGCGTGGCGGCCGACGCGCTGACGCTGCTCGTCTTCGACGCGTTGTCGGAGCGCTTTCGCCTCGGCGTCGACGCGCTCAATCGTCTGCAATCGCTCGAGGTCCGATAAGGTCTCCGGATAGCGGCCTGCCCGGGCATGCAGCCGCGCCCGCGCCAAGAGCGACTTGGCGAGCGCATCAAGCAAGTCTTGCGCCCGCCGAAGGTTCTTTACTTCCGGCGCCGCCAGGCGTTCGTGAGCCTCGTCAATCCGCCCGTCGTTGAGGGCGTTCTCGGCGGCTTTGAGTCGAGCGAATATCCAACGGGAGAACATGTCTGACCTCAGCGGCTGCGTCACCGACGGGCAAGCCTGAATTGTAGCCTTTTCTCGCGGTTTGCGGTGGACGGTTCCGCAAACCGTCGATGTTCCTGGGTGCTCTGTTACTGTATAAGTCGTTAACCGAACAATGGTTAGCTTCTTCGGACGTTGTTCGGGTGCCGACCGACTCGCGGGCCGAATCCCTTCCCGCGTCCTGTGTTTTCCCGGCTGCGAGCCACGCAGGAGTATTCCGAAGCGGCAGCCGAATATTCGCAGGAACTGGCGAGGTGGAGGGTTCGCGTAGCGGTTGCGGGCTGGTGTTGTTCGGGGAAAAGGTTACAAAAAATCCGATTATCGGTATTGGAAGCTCAAGAAAATCCGTCTACAATCCGAATATTGAAGAGGACGTGAGTGTCGTTCTCTGGCTGGAGCACAAGTCCAACGAAGGGTGCATTATGCCAGCCGGGTTTTATCTAATTATCGAGATCTTCACTCGGATCTTTTCGATCTGGGTCGAATCGGCCTTCGGTGTCCAGCTTTAAGGCGATGTCGCGCATCCGGTTCGATCCCGCATTCACGCGGCGCGAGCAGAGATGGGGGATCTGCGTAGCAGCTCTGCTGTGGGTCGTCAGTATGTCGGTGCTGGTGGTGCTGGTCGCGTGGTCTGCCAAGGCACCCCTGTAAGAACGACGCGAACCGACACCGTCTGACTCTGCCCGCAGTCGGCGTCCCGCCCGGGGCGTACGCCGATCTGCTCGTACAGTCGTGATTCCCTTGGCCCGTCGGCTTTACACGTGCGCCGGATGTTCGGGTCCCGGGTGGCATGTGCGCGTCAACGGGTCTCTGCCAGCACGGTACTTGCCAGCGTCGGCTCTTCCGTCGCCAACGTGATCGCAGGGGGGGCCAGTACCAGTTGCCGTTCTCGAACCGCCTTGGTCCAGAACGCGAGGCTGCCGGCGGTAAGCAAGCCGCTGGCCGCGATTAGCAGTTCAAGCAGCCACCTCTCGCTGACGTGGATGCCCGCCTCACCCCCCAGAATCACGCCGGCCACGAACAGCAATGAGCAAGCGAGCGTTACCCACCGCAGCGAGCGCCACTTGCGCCGGCCTTGCAGGCTGATCAGCAGCACGGCAACTCCGCACCAGAATACGTTGCGCACCGCGAGATCGCGCCGGGCGAAGCGATCGTGCTGAATGTTCGCCAGTAGCTCGTCGAGTGCGTCCGCGTGAAACTGACAGCCGAAAATCTGTTCCCCGTCCCCTCGCGTGTGCAAATCGCTCAACACCTCGCTCAGTATCGCAGGCACGTTGCGCCGCATATGGCCGATGACAATCGCCCGGCCGTCGAACCACTGTTTCAGTTGCTCCGTGTCGGCGGCCAGAACTTGCTCGAACCAGCGCGTTCGGCCTTCGCTGGCCCACTCGGCGTTCGACCGCGCCCTGACGAGAGCGTGGGCGACCTTGTCACCCT
>JBHHZX010000122.1:0-10070 GCA_046758265.1 Phycisphaerae bacterium | reverse complement strand
CGCCGGACCCAGAGGTCCGGCGCTGCAGTCCTGCGACGAATGACTAGGGGCCGGGATTCCTGGGCTGGGGGGCCGCGGGAGCCTGGGGCGACTCGAGCGGTGTCAGCGAGATCAGCGCGACGTGAGCCGGGTCGCTGACGACCGTTCCGCACTCGTTGGTAATCACGACGTCGTATTCGCCGACATCCGCCGGCGTAACCGCCGCGACGCTATAGGTGTCCGAGTTGGCATCGGGAATATTGCTGCCGTCTTTCCGCCACTGGTACGAGACCACCCTTTGCACGGTCGTGAGGCGCTGGCAATAGACGTTCGGGGAGGTTGGCACGGGGTTATATGGCAACTGAGGATTGTAACTGGTCGCATAACCTTGTACGGACTCCCCGAACGCCGTCGGCTGCGGGTGCGATCCGCCCCAGTAGTACGTATGCGACCCCGGCCAGGCCGCACCGATGATGTAGTACTTGCCGGCCTCCAGCGTCACCTCGATCGGGTTCGACGCGTAGAACCCAAGCCCGGTTCCCGAGTCAGGTACGACGTCCTCCAGAATCAGCGTATACGGTCCCTGCTCGGCGTCGGCTTGGTAGACAAAGAACGTGAGTTCGCCCGAGGTAGCGATGTCGAGGTAATGCTCGATGCACGTCAGCGTCGTGCTCTGCGACACTTCGTAGGAGTTGCCGCGAATCTTGGCACCCGTCGCTGAATAGGCGGGCACGCCCACCATGTCCACGTCGTCCGGGAAGCTGGCGAGGTCGATTTGCACCGAGAGTGTCAGCGGGTCGCCCTCCTTGAGCCATTGGTCAGCGGGCTGTTCTTCGATCACCGGGCCCGCTACGACGGTCAGCGGTGCGGGGTCGCTCGTGATGGAGCCGCAGTTGTTCGTCACGACCACGTTGTAGCTGCCGCTGTCGTCGATTGTCGCCGGGCTGATTGAGTAGCTGTCGCTCGTAGCGTCAAGGATGTCTTCGCCGTCTTTGCGCCATTGGTAACTGAGGCCCGTTCCGGCAGCAACGACGGTGAACGTGTATCCCTCACCTTCGCACAGCAGCTCCCCAACGGGTTGCGTCGCAATCGCCAGGGCCTCGTCGACGACCAGCAACGCCAGGCCGCTGATCACCGAGCCGCAGGGGTTGGTCACGACGACGTCGTAGTCGCCGCTGTCGTTGGGATCCGCCGGGCTGAGTGTGTACGCGCCGTCGGTCGCGCCCAGGATGTTCGCGCCGTTCTTCCGCCACTGGTACTCCAGTCCTGTGCCTTCCGCGACGACGCTGAGCGTGACTTCGTCGCCGTCGCAGGCCGCTTGGTTGGCCGGCTGCTCGATGATCGTGGGCCCTACGTCAGCGACGGTCAGCGTTGCCGTCGCGCTCGTTGCCGTGGCACAAGGATTGGAGACGACCACGTAGTAATTGCCGGCATCTTCGAGCGCTACCACCTCGATCGTGTACGCGTCGCCGGTCGCGTCGGCGATGTCCTCCCCGTCCTTTCGCCATTGGTATGTCAAATCCGGGCCTTGGGCCACTACCGTAAACGTGATTGAACTGCCGACGCAGGCACCCTGCGCGATGGGATCTTGCTCGATCGTCACGCCCAGGCCGAGCGTAAGTGTCGCGGTGTCGCTCACGACCGAGCCGCAGTCGTTGGTTACCACCACCTCGTAGTCGCCGACGTCAGCCGGCGACATTGCGTGAACCATGTAGTGGGGTCCGGCTGCGCCGGGAATGTCCTCGTCGTCCTTCCGCCACTGGTAGGTCATCGCCAGGTCTGACGTGGTCAGCCGCTGCTTGTATGCGCAGCTGTTGCTGGGGGTCGGTGGTGGGTCCGGCAACGGGTCCTGGTACGCATAGGCAAAGCCGTTCAGCGATATGCCGAACGCCGTCGCGTTGGGATGCGAGTAGTTCCAGTAGTACGTGTGCGCATCCGGCCAGGCCCCGCCGATGATGTAGTATTTGCCCGCCTGCAACGGCACCGCAAGCGCGTTAGACGAGTAGTAACCCATCCCGCTCCCGGAGTCGGGAACCGCATCTTCGGCAATGAGCGCGTAGGGCCCGCTGAGATTGTCGGCTTCATAGACGAAGAACAGGAGCATGCCCGGGGTCGAGATGTCCAGGTACTGCTCGATCCGTGTCAGCGTTGTGTCCGTGTTTACACGGTAGTAGTTGCCCCGCATGCGCGCACCACTGCCTGAGCTGGAGGTCGAGCCGATCGCGTCTTCGTAGGTCGTCGCCGGGTTCGACACGGTAACACTGAGCGTGACCGACGCGCCCTCGCAGACCTCCTGGCTCATCGGATGCTCGATGATCTCAGGCCCCGCATCGACGATCAGCGTCGCGGCATTGCTGGTCGCCACGCCCACGCCACACGGATTCGTCACCACGACGTCGTAGTCGCCGCTATCGAGAACCGTAACGGCGTCGAGGATCAGCGTATCGCTGGTGGCACCGTCGATCGGCACATCGTCCTTGCGCCACTGGTAGCTCAAGTCTATTCCCGCGGCAACAACGGTAAGCGTGACGTTCACGCCCGCGCAGACCGTCTGGCTCGCCGGGTGCTCAACGATCTCAGGGCCCGTATCGACGGTCAGCGTCGCGGCGTTGCTGATCGCCACGCCCGCGCCGCACGGATTCGTCACCACGACGTCGTAGTCGCCACTGTCGAGAACCGTAACGGCATCGAGGATCAGCGTATCGCTGGTGGCGCCGTCGATCGGCTCGCCGTCTTTGCGCCACTGGTAGCTCAAGTCCATGCCGGCGGCCACAACGGTAAACGTCACGTTCACGCCTTCGCAGACTGTCTGGGTGCTCGGGTGCTCGACGATCTCAGGGCCCGTATCGACGGTCAGCGTGGCGGCGTCGCTGGTCACCGAACCGTACGGGTTGGTGACCACGACGTCGTAGTCGCCACTGTCACTAACCGTAACCGTCTCGAGGAGAAGCATATCACTCGTGGCGCCGTCAAGCGGCTCGTCGTCCTTGCGCCACTGATAGCTCAGGTCTTCGCCCGTGGCGACGACGGTAAAAACCACGTTTGCACCCTCGCAGGCCGTTTGACTGGCCGGGTGCTGCGTGATAACGGGCGGGTCGCCCGCGCGGGCGGTCACCGACGTGGCCGAGGCCAACGCCGCGACAGCGATCAGGAGAACGCCGAACCGGCAAAGATTGCGCGACCGCATGGCTCTTTCTCCTTCGCGTGCCACTGGTGGCTCGTCCACCAGTGCTCCCGATAGACCGAGCGCCACGAACGCGCCGGGTGCCACGGGCGGCTCGTCCGCCCGTGTCCCGCGCACAACGCACGCGCTAATCTATCGACGGAACGAAGAACAACGCTGCACCGCCAACATGGTGCAGGCGCAGCTTTGAGTTGGCCGCAACCGGTGCCACTGGTGGCTCGTCCACCAGTGCTCCCGACGGCATCCGCTGTGTTTGCCAGCGCGGCACGCGGGCGGACTGTTGTACATCAACGGCCGACGAGGCGTCGGCCGCTGCATTTGCCATTTGCCGTTAGCTATTAATTCATTCATGCCAGCCAGTCAGCCGCTTCGACCGTGTCGGTGATACCGCGTTGCTGGCGCTGGACCATGGCACGGTAGAGGCCGCTGGCGGCCATCAGTTCCTCGTGCGTTCCGGACTCCACGATGCGGCCCCCCTCGAGCACCACGATCAGATCGGCGTTGACCACGGTGGAGAGGCGGTGGGCGATGACGAAGGTCGTCCGGTCGGCCAGCAGCGCCTGCAGCGACGCCTGGATGAGCTGCTCGCTTTCCGAATCGAGGTTGCTGGTGGCTTCATCGAGGGTCAGGATCTGCGGGTCGGCCAGAATCGCCCGGGCAATGCTGATCCGTTGGGCCTGCCCGCCTGACAAGCGTACGCCGCGCTCGCCGACCAGCGTGTCGTAGCCGTGCGGGAAGCTCATAATGAATTCGTGCGCGTTGGCTCGGCGGGCAGCGTCCTCCACCTCCGCCGGTGTCGCGCCCGGGCGACCGTAAGCGATGTTCTCGCTGATCGTACCGTCGAACAGGAACACGTCCTGCTGCACGAGCCCCAACAGACGCCGGTAGCTGCGCAGCTTGATGTCGCGGAGATCGACGCCGTTGAGGCGAACCGCGCCCTCGTCGGGATCGTAGAAGCGCGCGACCAGGTTGGTGACCGTGGTCTTGCCCGCGCCGCTGGGTCCGACCAGCGCCACCGTCGTTCCGCGAAGGACTTTCAGCGAAAACGACTGCAGCACAGGCTTCCGGGCGGGCAGACGGTCGGCACCAGACCGAGAGGCCACCTCCGGCACCGGGCGATTCGCTTGGCTCGGAGCCTCAGTAGGGTTCGGGTAGGCAAACGTGACGTTGTCGAACTCGAACGTTTCGACTTGCAGGGGCGCCGGGACGGCGTCGGGCGGATCGGGCTTGTCCATCGGTCGGCGCAGCAGATCGAAGATGCGTTCCAGCGCCGCCAGGGCCTGCTGCATTTCGCCGTAGGATTTGACGATCGCCGAGACGGGCATGAGCAGCATCATCAGATAGAGCTGGAACGCCACGATCCCGCCGATAGACGCCTCACCCCTGAGATACAGCGTGCCGCCAAACCAGATGATGATCAGAGCGGCAAGCGGGATGAGAAAACCCCAGCCGGACCAGACTACGTGCTGGAGAAACTGTGCCAGCAGATGTTTACGGATCACGGCGTGGTGGCGAATCGCGTAGCGCCGGGCCTCGGTCCTTTCCCGACTGAAAGCCCGCACCACGCGAATACCGCCGAAGGTTTCGACCACGCGGCCGTCAATCTCCGCGCGGTCGCGGCGCATGCTGCGGTAGATTGGTCGAATGCGGCGGATGTACATCAGGTTGAGGGCGACAAAGATCGGCAGCACCAGCAGCGCGGCGACCGCCATCTTCCAACTGATCCACAGCAGGATAGCGATGGTCAGGGTGACTTTGAGGATCGCCACTCCCGGCGTGATGATCGCCATCTGGACCATCCCGGTGACCGAATCGATGTCTCCGGACAGCCGCGCGGTGATCCCTCCCGTCTTCATGCCGGCCAGCTCGTGCAGAGGCAGTCGCAGGAGGTGCGTGTAGAGTTTTTGGCGCAGGCGAAAGACGATGCGGGCGTTGAGCTTGGCGGTGCGCCAGTGGCGCAGCAACTCAAAGGTCTGCTGGAAGAGGATCAAGAGCAGCAGCCCGCCGCCGAGCATGTGCAAGGTTCGCCGATCGCCGGCCGGCAGAATCACGTCGATGATGTACATCGTGGCCCGGGGCAGGACCAGGCTGAGCAGCGCGGCTACGAGCGCGAGCGCGCAGACGCCGGCAACCGCCCACCCAAACGGTCGCAACCAGTGGACGTATTCACGCATGTAGCCGCGGCGTTTGGTGCGATCCACTTCCGCAGCCGTTGTGGGAGGTGCGATCGCCTGCGACTCGAGCGGTACCTGGTCATCGCGCCGGAAAGCGTAGTAAAGCTGTTTGGACGATCTGGGCCTGCTCACGCCAAGAGCTTATACGGGAAACCGGCACAGGACGCCAAAAAACGGGTCTCATAACGACCAATCGCCGATTGACCCACCGGCGGCCATGCTCTCTTTCGGGGAGTACCAAGGACACTGGGACCGTTCGCGCGGGGCCGCGGGCTCCGTCAGCCGCGACGCGCTCTCGAAATGACCGCCTGAGCAAGATCTCAGACGAGGCCGGCGCCGACGCGGAAGACGGGACCGAGACCGAGCTCGGAGAGCAGTTCGTCCTCCCGCATGTGCATGCGGCGGAATCCACGCGCCGTGTGATCGTCATAGCCCGCGAGATGCAGGATGCCGTGTACGAGATATAACGCCAGTTCCGCCCGGGCGGCTTGCAGCGAGCGGCTCCAAACGGCGGCGCGCCGCCGGGCCACGTCCGGACACACGACGCTCTCGCCCTCGAGATGCCCGCGGCGTCGATCCGTCTCGAAATTAAATGACAGCACGTCGGTCGGCCCAGGCAGGCCCAGAAAGCGTCGATGCAACATCACCATCGCGGTCGCCCCCACTACCGCCACCGACAACCGGCCGGTCGTGAACCCCTCGGCACGCAGCGTGTGCTCCGCCACGCGCCGCAGGAGGCTGACGGCACGCCACGAGTTCCGCGGCTGCCAGGCAACCTCGATCACGAGTGCGCTCTTTTCGGCATTTTTCTGGCGGATAGCTATGCCCTCTGGCTACCTCCGGCGACGAGCGTTGGGAAGAATCCTCAGGGCAGGCCAAGGCCCCGGCCGTGGGGTGTACGAGTCGGCTCGCGATTCGCGGCTCCCACGTCTAAAGAGATCAGCCGCACCTGATCGTTAATTCTTCTCGAAATCCGAATGAAGTCCGTCGATGAGGTCCACGTTCGCGCCGCCATCGCCTTCTCTCAGTGTCGCTCTCCCACCGTCTAGGACGCCGCTGACTTTTTCTCTTCTTCCTTGCTGGGGTACACGATGCGGGCGTGGTAGATGCCGCAGAGGCTCTTGACGAGGCTCTTGTCGATCTCGGTCAGCTCGCGGAAAGTCAGGTCGCACTCGTCGAACTGCCCGTCGGCCAAACGCTTCTGGATGATGTCGCTGACGACGGTTTCAATGCGGTTGGGCGTGGGCTCGGTCATGGCGCGGACGGTCCCTTCCACGCCGTCGCAGAGCATGACGATCGCGGCTTCGCGGGACTGCGGCTTCGGACCGGGGTAGCGGAATTCGGTCTCCGGGACAGCGGGATCGTCCGGGCCGCGGGCCTGCTTGGCGGCGTGGTAAAAGTACTCAACCAGCGTCGTGCCGTGATGCTCGCCGATGAACGGGTGCAGACTGGCGGGCAAGTTGTATTCCTTGGCCATCTCGATGCCGTCTTTGACGTGCCCGATGATTACCAGCAGGCTCATCGCCGGGGAAAGTCGCTCGTGCCGGCTGGCGCCGTGCATCTGGTTCTCGACGAAATACGCGGGCTTATTGATTTTCCCGACGTCGTGATAGTAGGACCCGGCGCGGCAGCGCAAACCGTTGGCACCGATCGCCTCGGCCGCAGCCTCGGCCAACGCCCCCACCAGCAGGCTGTGGTTGTACGTGCCGGGGGCTTCGGCCGCCATCATCCGCATCAGGGGCTTGCTGGCGTCGCACCATTCGAGCAGTGTCATGCCGGTGCTGAGCCGGAAGAGGCGTTCGATCCCGGGCAGCACGCCTTCCACGACGAAGGCGGCCATCAGGGCGGCGCCCGCGGCCCATAAGCTTTCGATCAGCACGAAGTTGAGCTGTTGGCCGTCGAGCAGGCCAACGGCCACGGAAGTCGCGGAAGCGATCCCCGACGCTACCGACCCCACCAGCACGATCTTTCCCCGGTTGCGCACCACGCGCAACCCGAACACCATCGTCCCGGAGACAGCGAGTAGGATGACGAAAAACGCGACGCTTTCCTGCACCGCCATTGTGATCAGGATCGCCAGCGCACCGCAGATCGCGAGGACTGCCTCATCCGCGTAGACCACGCCGAGTAGACCCGCCGCCAGGACCTGCATGCCGATCGCAAAGTGCGGCGGGACGTCGGTGCTGACGAAGGCCAAGCGCGTCACACCCAGAATCAGCAGGAGAACGATCATCGAAACGACGCGGCGAAAGTGATTGGCGAACACCCCCTGCTGATACCGCCGCATGTAGGCTGCCACGCCGAAAACCACCAGAAACGCGAGGAGCGTGCGGCCCAGGATGCGGAGCCAGGCCTGCTGTTGCGCCTGGGCTCCCTGGACATAGGCCTGGTGCTCGGCCCGCAGTAGCTCAAGCTCGTCAGCGGTGATCTCACCGGTGTCGGCGAGCAGGTCACCCTCGGCGTAGCGGACCTCGACCGGCTGCACATTCTCGTACTCGGCCTGGGCCCGCTGCACGGTCCAATTTGTGTCAAAGAGGTATAGCGGCCGCAGCGGCTGCTCTTCGGTATCCGCCTTGAGCATTGCGAGAATAGAGGCGTTGAAGCTCTGGCGCAGCGCTTCCGGAACGGCGCGAGTTGCCCCCTCGACCACCCTGGCAACCGCCGCGGGATCGTTGCTGAAGCGCAGCTCCGTCATCGGCTTCTCGATCTGGCTCGGGACGGTGGGGTCGAGCAAGACGGCCCGAGCCGGGGTGCGCCGCGTGCCCGCCGGCTCCGGCTCCACAAGCGGGCTGGCTTTCAGACGGGCGACGGCCGCCTCGACGATACGTTCATATTCACTGGCGTCCTCGAGTGCGGCCAGCCGCCGCAACTCCACCCAACCGGCCTCGTCCAGCAACACGCGGTTTTCGGTGGCGGCTTGGACCAGCTTTTGCGGATCGTCAGCATGGGCCTTGGCCAGCATGAGGGCAGCGGCCAGTCGGTTGCGGATATCGGCGACGAGAGATTCGTCCAGCTTATAGAAGTTTGGGGACCGGTCGCGGGCGCGCAACCGCAGCTGCTCGGTCTGCCGCTCGTCCTCGAACTTGAGGTCGACGCGTGAGGTGATGGCACGTGGAACCACCTGGTTTTTGCGGAGACCGAGCACCTCTCCGCCCGCGTTCAGAATCAGCACCGCCAGCACCGCCGTCGCGACGGTACTCAGCGTCGCGAGCAGTGCTGGCGTCTGTGGGACGCGCCGATACCAAACCCCGCGGCGTCCGGCCTTCGTCCGCCGGATTTCCTTCTGCCGGGCTGTCCGCTTCGCAAATGGCCACATGCCCAGTACTCAGTTGCTCGGCGCTTCCCGCCCGGCGCTTAACGTTCGTGCTCGCCGTCTGGGCCAGCACTCGCTGTTTCGCCGGGTGTTTGCTGATTATAGGACGAGCCGGCCGGCGGCGCACGGTTCGCGTCCCTGTCCCCGTAACGATTCACGATGTCCTGCACCAGCCGGTGCCGCACAATGTCCGCCTCATATAGACGCAGCGTGGCCACCCCCGCGCAGCCCCGCAGTCGCCGAACCGCGTCCTCCAGCCCGGAGGGCTGGCCAGGGGCCAGATCGACCTGGCTGTCATCGCCGGTCACGATCATCTTACTGTGGTGGCCCAGCCGCGTGAGAAACATCAACATCTGTAACACCGTCGTGTTCTGGGCCTCATCGAGGATTACAAGGGCATGGTTCAGCGTGCGGCCGCGCATGTACGCCAGCGGGATGACCTCGATAATGTCGTTGACCATGAAGCGTTTGAGCTGGTCGAAGGTCATCATGTCGTGCATCGCGTCGAACAACGGCCGCAGGTAGGGATTAACCTTTTGCTGCAAGTCGCCCGGGAGAAAGCCCAACCGCTCCCCGGCCTCCACCGCCGGCCGCACCAGCACGATCCGCTTGGACTTGCCCACTTTCAGCAGGTGCACGGCGATCGCGACCGCGAGATAGGTTTTTCCGGTCCCCGCCGGCCCGAGGCAGAATACGAGGTCGTTTTCGAGCATGGCGCGCAGGTAGTTGCGTTGCCCGTCGGTCTTGGGGACGACTGCCTCGCGGCTGAAGACGCGAAGCGCATCCACGTCGGTGGAGCCTTCGGACTGCTCGACCTCGGCGATCACCTCGTCGACGGCGTCCTCATCGAGGTCGGTGCGGCCGCGGAGCAGGTCCTGGAGACGCTCGATGACCGCCGCCGCCTTGGCGACGCCGGCCGGTTCGCCCGACAGGCGAACCAGCGCGTTGCGAGCCTGGAGGCGGACGCCGAAAGTGTCGCGGATGCGCCGCAGGTGGCGATCGCCGGCGCCGAACAATTCAGCCCGCTTGCGGGGGTCGCGCAACGTGACGGACAACTCCATGTGGGATAGCGTATCCCCGCGGGCGGCCGGTTGGCAACTGCTTGCGAGGCCGGGAAGTGCAATTGCGTTTCGGGGCGACCTCGCGCAAAATTGGTTGCACGGCAGGGCGCGGAGCTTACAATCCTGAGCGGACGGGGTTGGCGCGCTAGAAGTTCGGCCGCGACGGGAGGGGCGCGCACGCGGGTGGTTCGGCGGCCGCAGCTTGGCTCCGCGGAGTTACGAAGGAGTGGCGTGTGAGCACACTGACGAAAGTATTTGTCGTTCTAACTTCCGTGCTTTGTATTGCGCTATCGTGCATGTTCATCGCGGTCGCCGCGCAATTTGACAACTGGAAGGAGTTGGCCCTGGACTACCAGCAG
>JBHHZX010000121.1:0-10090 GCA_046758265.1 Phycisphaerae bacterium | reverse complement strand
ACAGGCGGTGATGGTGCAAGGCGGACTCCTGCACGACATCGGCAAGCGCGGCGTGCCCAGCAAGCTCCTCAACAAGGAAGGTCAGCTCGAGCCCGGAGAGTGGGAACTCATCAAGAAACACCCGCACGCCGGTTACAGAGAGCTGAAAGCGCATCCCGGCATACCCGATGTCGTGCTCGAGATGACGCGCGACCACCACGAACGTCCCGACGGCAAGGGTTATCCCGCCGGGGAGGTGGGCGACCTGCTCAGCTTCGCGGCGCGAGTCTGTGCCATCGTGGACGTCTTTGACGCGATCTGCGCAGCGCGGCCGTACCGCGGCGCGACGCCGCCACTCGAAACGCTCGGCATCATGCGCGATGGTATCGGCACCCAATTCGATCGGGACATCTTCAACACGTGGGCCCACATCGTGGAGCGCTTGATCGCTGAGGATCCTGTACGCGCCACCCCTTACAAGCATGCCACGCCGGGCTTCGCGCTGGACGACTTCGCGCAGGCGGCTCCCGACCATGCCACCCCCGAGGATGCTTTGGTCCCCGGCACGCTCTGCGCGGACGAGCGCCGTCGCCACCCGCGGTTTCGCTGCCGCCTGCCGGTCAAGGCAATGTTTCTGCGCCAGGGGAAGTCCTGTCCGGTCAAGTCGGGCCAGTGGGTGATACTTCAGATGGTGGACATCAGCCAAGGCGGCGTACAGCTTCGGACTCCTTGGCCGCTGTCACTGAACGACGTGCTTCACCTCGAGTTGCCCATCGGCGGGGACCGAAAAGTCAAGCGCAAGGCGCGCGTCGTACGCGTTCGCCGGGCGGCCAAAGAGGAGTGGCTCGCCGGACTGCGCTTTACGACCGATCTCTGAACGGATCAG
The DNA here is from genome assembly GCA_046758265.1 of Phycisphaerae bacterium. Taxonomy (GTDB): domain Bacteria; phylum Planctomycetota; class Phycisphaerae; order UBA1845; family Fen-1342; genus JALSRY01. The sequence continues at coordinate 9,225 of JBHHZX010000121.1, read as the reverse complement.
CACACGGCTTTGCAGATTGTCTCATCGCGCGTCGGCGCCGTCGGCCTGGGAGATTTGGCCTTTTCCCGGTGGACTACGGGACAACATGCGGGCAGGATACCGGCGAGCCGCAGCAAACCAGTGCGTCTGGCAGCGCAGCGGGTGTGTCCCGGACGTGCGGACCTCGCTACGGTAGGTGAGCCTGCGCGATCGTGGGCCACGCTTACTCGGCGCAGCTTCGGAGCTCGGTGCGTCGCTCCGACATTGCGTCTATGAATCGCAGGCTGATCGCGCCGGTACAGACATAACTATCTGACATTGAGAACGTTACAGCGCGTTGTGCATTTCCGCACGGTTGTTGGGCGGCAGGGCGCCTGGTCAATCGCGTCGTCCGTGATCCTCGCCACGACCGCACGCGCCGTGTCGAAGCTCTGGCGACGACCAGCCCCCGCTTGTCGAGCCGATCGACGCGTGGCTGGGTGCGTCGAGCGCCGGCCCGGCCGTGGTCTGCGCCCCGATCCTGAGCCACGGCCCAACTAGCCAGACCGTGCCAGCCGCTTGCCGGGCGCGGTCGGGCCATGGGTACAAATCACCGCTGTTCGCCGTCTCGGTGGGAAGATTCTGCCCACTCAACAGGTTACGTTATCATACATACGTAAACCCGCTTCCGGGCAAGCCGTATAAGAATGAGCCACGGGATTGGGTGATGCGCCGGACGGCGCAGTCGGCAGAGTGGAACCCCGCGCCCGGACCGGCTCCGACGCGGAGCCTGTTGTACGCAACGAATGAGAGGAATCCGGAAGCTCCCATATGAGCACCGCGCCTGTTTTACTCAGTCTCGTCGTCCTCATTCAGCCCGCGACCCCCGAGCCGCCGAAGTTCACCGCCCGGCTGCTGGCGGCGCACGAAAGCGTCCAGCCCGGCGGGCAAACCGATCTGCTGGTCGAGATCGAGGTTGGCAAACCGTGGCACATCTACGACCCGATCGTGCTCGACACCGGGCTCCCGACCACCGTCAAGTTCACGCCGCCGCCGGGAGTCACCATCGGCGAGCTGCGCTACCCGCCGCCCAGCCTCGGCGAAACCGCCGGCCTCGAATACCTCGAGCATTCCGGCCGTATCCACGCCCTCGCGCCGCTGAAACTCGCCGCCGACGTCGAGCCCGGGCGGACCCTGACGATTGCAGTCAAAGTCACCGGACTGGCCTGCATTGAAATGTGCCTCCCGGTCGAAACGACCACCAGCCTGCAGCTCCCGGTCACCGCTGAGCTAGGCAAGCCGGCCAACGAGAAGCTGTTCAAGGAAGCGCGCGAAAAACTGGCTCCCTTGCTGGCCAACGCACGTTACGTCAAAGGCAGTGAGTTGCGCGTTTCAAAGGCGAGGATCGGTATCGATGAACCGGCGGAGCTCGTCGCCACGATCCGGATTCAGAAAGGGCACCACATTCAGGACCGCGACCCGGGCGTGGACATGCTGATCGCGTCGCGTCTGTTCATCGAGAAGATCGCGGGCATCGAGTTCGCCGAGGAGAAAAAACAGATCTGGCCCAAGCCGCACGTGCGCGAGTTCCCGGGCTTCGGCCGGGTGCGTGAGCAGTCCGGCGAAGTGAAGATTCGCGTCCCGTTCCGGATCACGGACACGAAGTTTCCCTCCGGCCCCGTCACCCTCCGGGCGCTGTTCCGCTACCAGGCCTGCACCGATGCCGGCCAGTGCTTCCCGCCTGAATTCGGCGCAGGCCCCGTCCGCTTCATGGCGAATACGCCGAACCGGCCCGCGGCTGCTGATGCACGCCTCGCGGAAAGGCCGGCGCCCATCGAGGAAGCCGACGACGGCGCTGCCCCCCCGGCCGGGACCGGCACGTCACAGGCGACGGCCCGCGAGCCGAGTGAACCGTCCGAAGCAGATGTAATGCTTGAGGGGGAAACGGACACTCTCGCCAGCGTGATCCCTCCGTTCACGGAAGAAGCATGGGCGGACGGCATCCCCTGGCGGGCTTGGCGGCCAGGGCTGGCCGCAGGGCTGTCACGCGCCGGGCACATGGTCTACGTGGACTACACCGCGACCTGGTGTCTCACATGTCAGACCAACAAGAAGCTCGTGCTCGAGACGGACGAGATTCGCGAGAAAATGCGCAAGCTGCGGGTTGTGCCGATCAAGGCGGACTTCACTAACGAGGATCCCGTCATGCTCGCGGAGATCAAAAGCCACGGGCACCCCACCGTCCCGCTCAACCTCGTTTATGCAGCCGCCGAACCGGAGACACCCGGTAGGCTACCTGGAATTCTGACCAAGAAAACCGTCATTCGGGCACTTGAGGACCCCCTGGCGTTTGTGGATGGAGGTGGCCGGCGGCACCTGCTCGCGGTGCTGCTGGCAGGATTCCTCGGCGGCTTGATTCTCAATGTCATGCCGTGTGTTCTTCCTGTCATCTCGATCAAGATTCTCAGTTTCGTGCAGCAGGCCGGCGAAGATCCCGGACGCGTGCTCCGGTTGGGGCTGGCGTTCTGCGCCGGGATCATGGTCTGGTTCTGGGCTTTCGCGGGGTTGAGTTCGATCGGGAAGGTACCCTGGCAGTACCCGGAGGTCGTGATCACTCTGAGCTCGATACTGTTCGTTTTCTCGCTGAACCTCTTCGGCGTGTTCGAGATAGTGCTGCCCGGGGCGGCCGCTGGCAAGCTGGACGCAATCGCCGCGCGCGAAGGGTACACCGGCGCTTTCTTGAAAGGGCTCCTGGCGACGCTCTTGGGCACGGCTTGCACGGCTCCGTTTCTCGCCGGCGCAATGGCGTACGCCCTTACGCAGCCGGCATGGATCGTGTATCTCGTATTCAGCGCGGCGGGCGTGGGCATGGCGTCGCCCTACCTTGTGCTGTCCGCCAAGCCGGGCTGGCTGAAGTTCATCCCGAGACCGGGCCCCTGGATGGTGACATTCAAGCAGGCCGCCGGGTTCGTGCTGCTTGGCACGGTGGTCTGGTTGCTCCTGATTTTGGCCGACCAAGTCGATGGTAAAGGGGTCGTATGGACTGTCGCGTTCTTCGGATTCCTCGGTCTGGCGGCGTGGATGCTGGGGAGGATCAAGCCTACCTGGCAAACCGGTGGTCGCGCCACCATGTGGACCGCCTCGGCCATGCTCGCGGTGCTCGGATTCTACTTTTGTTACTTCGTGATGTACGATTGGAACGGGCGAAAGGCCCAAACGATGAGCCCCGGGGGCGCCGCGGCTCAGCGACCCGCAACCACACTGTCTCAGGCCGCCGGTTCCACGAATGATCCTGAACTGGTGCGCAAGGATCGGTAGGTTACGCCTGCTGATCGCCGCCATTATCAACTCCTGCCGTCCGCGGTGCCGATAACCACGCTAGAACCGCGGGCGAAAGCCGGCACGTTACTGACATCGCACCTCGCAGCAGCCGATATCACCGGCGTCGGTATGCAAACGAAAAGACGTGCCAGGCTTGAGGACTTGCCCATGAAACGCACCCTTGCGCGCGACTATCGCTTGTTCGTGTTCGTCGCCAGCGGCCTGGTTTGGGCCGGTTGCCAGACGCCGTTCCCGACGTCTCCGCCCGTTACGGCTGCTCCGTCCGCGGTCCAGCGGTTTACGCAACCTCCGGCCGTCGCATCGCCTGAGGACGTCTCGTTCTTTGGCGACCACCCCGACGCCGAACGCGTGCCCTACGAGAGCCGGCTTCTAACCAATATGACCCGGCACACGTTTTCCTCGGTCGGGCGCGATTTCGATCCGGACCTGCACGCCGATGGGCAGACGCTCGGATTCGCCTCAACCCGCAATTCCGAACATCCCGATATCTTCCTGAAACACGTCGACGGATACGCAGTCACGCAGCTCACATCGGACCCCGCCGACGACATTCAGCCGCGTTTCAGCCCGGACAGCGAGAAAATCGTGTTCTGCTCGAACCGCACGGGGAATTGGGATATCTGGATGCTCAACCGCGACGGAACAGGGTTGACGCAACTGACGCACGACCCATCTGACGAGGTCGCACCGTGCTGGTCGCCTGACGGCCAGCGCGTGGCCTTCACCGCCTGGGGCCGCCGCTCGCACCAGTGGGAGGTCTGGGTGCTTTCGGTTGACCGCCCCGGCATCCGTCGCTTTCTGTGCTATGGGATGTTCCCGGACTGGTCACCCAACGGGCAGCGGATCACGTTTCAGCGGGCCCGCCAACGTGGGACGCGCTGGTTCAGCGTCTGGATGGTCGATTTGGTCGGCGACGAGGCCCGCCACCCGACCGAGCTGGCCTATAGCGATTCGGCCGCCTGCATCGCGCCGCGCTGGTCGCCGGACGGGAAAACGATTGTCTACTGCACCGTTCGCCGGACCGGCGTCGTGCAGGACAATCCCGAAGCCGTGGCCGCCGACGTCTGGCTGGTTGAGGCCCAGAGCGGCACGCGCCTGAAGCTCACCGACGGAGCGGTCAGTGCGTTTAACCCGACCTGGAGCAGCGCTGGACGGATCTTTTTCGTCTCGGCCCGGTCAGGCATCGAAAACATCTGGTCCTTGAATGCCGACATCGAGGCCTATCCGGTCGGCCTGAGGGCCGGCGAGGACCCGAAGCTCTCCCAGGCCGCGGCCAATACGCCGGTTGAAACGGGCGGGAAATAGGGAATCATGGCAGCTTGTGAATACCGAACATTTCCCTACACTAACCGCGTTATGGAGGCGATAAGCCGGGCCCTCCGTCTCTTTGGGCAGCCCGGGCACGCTCCGAGACGAACTTCCGGTCGGGCGCAAACTTTACCAAACGCTTGTGACGGTCCTAGAATGAGTAAGCGGGCTCTCTCCTCCGACCTTTCGGACCTCGAAACGGGTTCCGTCAATCCTTCGATCGGTAAGTGTTGTGTCATGGTAGTGCTCGGCTTGACAATACTGTGTCTTCTGTCGGTCGGCTGCGCGCAGCGGCGCACGCCGGTTGCCGTCGAGCCGCAGCGCACACCGCCTCAGGTTGTGGTGGTGGCCCCGGTCCTCAATCTGAGCGATAGCCGTGACTGGGACCCGCTAAAAGTGACCGATATCGTCGCCTCGGAACTGCAGTCATTTCCGGACGTCGTCGTGATTCCGGTCAATCGAACCCTGGCCACGCTGGCGTTGAGAGGGAAGAAGGCGGTCGAGACCCCGCAGGACGCATTGGATCTGGCCAGCGAGTTCAATGCTGACGCGACCGTCGTCACTGCGATCACCGAGTATGATCCTTATGACCCGCCCATCGTGGGGATCGTGATGCAGTGGTACGCTCCCGCCCGGCAACACGCGACCTCGCCGGGGTTCGACCCGGTCAGCGCGTCGCGGCAAGCATCAGAAGTGGCCCCGGCGGCTGCGACGGCCGAGGATGCTGCCGCGCCGCTTTTGCAGGTCCAGCGCGTTTATAACGCTGCTGACAAATCGATGCTGGCCGACGTCCGTTCCTTCGGCTCGCGGCGGAGCGGACACGGCAGCCCGTACGCCTGGCGGATCTACGTAAAGTCGCAAGAACTCTTCGTCCGTTACTGCTGTTGGGCGTCGATCCGGTCGATGTTATTGGAAAGAGAGCAGCGCCGGAGCGCTCCGAAGTCTGACGAGGCGAAGCGATGGACGCAGGACAACGATGTTTGAGTCTTGCGAAAGGTCGTCACCGCTACGTCTTCTGGTACCGCGAAGGCCAGGAGTCGAGCCTGCTGGCTTCGCTCGTGCAGCTCGCCGAGGCAACGGACACCAACTTCGACTGGCTCGACGCCGCCGTGCTCAGCTATCAGATGGGAAAGGGGATCGGGAATACAGCGGATCGTCAGGTTGCGGTCTCCCCGTAATGGTCTCGAGAACAGGTGGGATGTCGCCTTGCACAGGTTTCAGGATCCTCCCAAAGAAGGTCGTAACCATCTGATGAACACGCAGGAATCCATCATTGACCAGTTCATCAACTACCTTCGGGCCGAGCGGCACTTCTCGGGGCACACCGCGCGTTGCTACGCCGCCGATCTGGAGCAGTTCTGCGGTTTCCTCGCCGACCCCAAGGGCGAGTTGCCGGCTGGTCCGCTGAACAGCGCCCGCCGCGGCTCCAACGGCTACCCGCGGCGCCACCTGACTCCGCAGCCCTTCTCCCGGCTCTCGATCCCCGATACGAATCGTCGCCTGCTCGCCGTTGATACCGATCTCGTGCGATTGTTCATGTCGCAGTTGCACGACCGGAACTACTGCAAGAGCACGGTGGCGCGCAAGCTGGCCACGTTGCGCAGCTTTTACAAGTTCGTGGTTCGCCGCGGCTACGCCGGCAGCAACCCGGTCGCCCCGATTCGAACGCCCAAGCAGGAGAAGCGGCTGCCGAAATTCCTCGACGTCGCCCAGATCGAGAAGCTGTTCTCCAACTGCGACACCACCACGCTGCTCGGCGCCCGCGACCGCGCGATTCTCGAGATGCTCTATTCGACCGGTATCCGCGTTAGTGAGCTGGTCGCGCTCGAGATCGCTGACATCGACCTGGGCAGCAGCGTCATTCGAGTGCGGGGCAAAGGCAAGAAGGAGCGAGTTATCCCGATCGGTCCCGGAGCGGTCAAGGCGGTCATCCACTACCTTGACTTGCGCCGCAACAATCTCCAGCGTGTCAAGCACGACCCCGACGCACTGTTCATCAACAAGCACGGCCAGCGGCTGAGCACCCGCAGTGTCCGCCGCAAGCTCGACAAATACCTGCTCGAAGCCGGCCTGGACCTCTCAGTCAGCCCACACACGTTGCGACACAGCTTCGCGACGCATATGCTCCAGCGCGGTGCCGACCTGCGCAGCGTGCAAGAAATGCTCGGCCACCAGAGCCTGAGCACCACCCAGGTCTACACGCACTTGACCGACGAAAACCTCAAGAGCGAGTATGACAAGGCGCATCCCCGCGCCTAAACCCCGCGGCTCCTCTGTATCGCGATCGCCGCTATCTGAGCGCGCGGGCCACCTCAATCATGCGCGTGGCGGGATCAGAATCGCAATGCTCAGCGGTCCGAGGCGACCGGTTGCACTGGCGCCGGCCGCGGCCCCCCCCGTTGCCCGCTAACGGCGAGTATACACAGCAAGACGGCCATCAGCACGATCAGGAATGACATGGTCGAGGAGATTCCGCTGTACGAAGCGCGCGGCCGCACCGCCAGCCACCAGCCGCTCAGGGCGGCCGCGGCGACCACCAACATCCACAACTGGCTCCAGTCGGCACTCAACATTCCGGTTGCTTTCTAGTTGAACAGGATGGTGTCGATCCGCACGTACTCGGCCCCGAGATTCTGCCCGAAGAGCGTTACCGTGGCGATAATGACCGCCAGCACGAGCGCCAGCATTACCGCATACTCGGTGGCCGCCACGCCGCGTTCATCGCGCAGTAGCCTCGAGATAGAGCGGCTCAGGGCCGAAATCCTCACTGGCGTGGCTCCTTTAGGAAACGCAACGTCCCTCTCCAAAGCGTACGAAACTCCAATGCAGTAAAGCAAACCGCGACCACAAGGCGTCTACCCAGTCTCACCGTCCCGCGCAGGTTATCGGCCGCCCGGCCAGCTCTCCGCGTCCGCGACGACGCTTCCGGTCCGCCGGAACGAGGGAATCAAAGCAAGCCGCCCGCGGCCCTTGTCTTCCGGCGCCCAACTCATATCATCGACAGTTTGCGGCATCGACCTCGGATGGGTTGCGGTGCCTGTTCCGTAAAAGGCGAGGACGCTCGCATGAGAATCAGCCGGATCTTTCGCAAGTACAGCCGCATCTTGCTGCTCATATTCATGTCGCTGCTGCTGGTCGTGTTTCTGATCGGTGACGTGATCAGCCGGGCCCAACGTAGCTACGCAGCCGAGGACCCGGAGATCGGGAAAGCTTTCGGCGAACCCGTCTACCGGAGCCAGACCCGGCGCGCGGAGGCCGACTTCACGTTGGCGGGGCAGCTCGGCGTACGCCCGCCGCCGATCACCTCCAGCGATCAGGGCCAGGCCAATCTGGCGATGTATCTGTTGCTGGAGGAGGCCCGGCGCGCGGGTATCCGGGTTGGCCGCGACCAGATCATTGAGAGCTTGCGGAACGCTCCGGGGGCCTCTGCCGTGCTGAGCGCCATCCGCAACCGGGACGGCCGTAGCTTGAATTCCATCTACGACTCGGTCGCGCTGGTGAGCGCGGCGATGGCCCTGGCGCGCTATCAGCTCGGTGCTGCGGCCGACGCGAGTCTTCCCCAGCTCGAACACGCCTATCGCGACGAGAACCAGAAGGCCCGCGTTCTGATTTCGGTTCTTGATGCTAGAGCTTTGGCTTCGCAGGTCCCGACCCCGACCGAAGAAGAGCTGCAGGCTCATTTTGAGGAAGGCAAAGACCGCGACCACGAGCACACTGAGGAGGCCCTTGCGTATGGCTACCGCATTCCGGACCGGGTCCAAATTGAATACCTGACCGTCGACCCGTCCGAAATTCAGGATCGCGTGCTCGTGAGCGAAAAACAGGCACGCCGGTACTACGAGGACAACAAGCAGAAGTACATGAAGACGGTGGATGATGCCTCGCCGTTCGCGCTTGAGGAGCAGCAGCCGCAGAAGATTCAGATGACCTATGAAGAGGTCAAGGATCGCGTGCGCGATGATTGCCGCACGGCCAAGGCCAGCCGCGAAGCCCAGGGACTGGTGAACAAAATTCAGCAGGAGGCCCTGCGTCCGTGGGTCACCGCTCCTCTGGGCGAAGACAACCTCCGCCAAACCCCAGCCGACGACGCGCTCGTACCGTTCGCCGAGCTCCAAGCCAGGTTCTCGAAAGAGTATCCGGTCATCTACAAGCAGACCGAGTTGCTCACCGAGCTCGAGCTGCGCCGCGAGCCGGGATTCGGCCAAGCCACCCTCGTCGTCAATCGTTGGTCCGTCCCCGCAGCGACCCTGGCGCTTCGCGTCGAAGGTCTCGTGACCGCCGAAGAGGACGACCCGACACCGGTCCTACGGATTAACGAACCGAGCCCGGTTGTGCTCGGAAGCGGCAGTACCATCTCGCCAGGGGCCGGTTTGGACCAGGCCTACGTTTTCCGGGTAATCCGCGTCGAGCCGAGCGGTCCGCCGGCGTCGCTCGACGAGGTCCGCGAAAAGGTGGTCAAGAACGTTGAGCAGTCCGAGGCGTTCGAGCTCGCCGGCGAAAAGGCCCGCGCCCTGGCGGAACAGGCGCGCCGGTCTGGACTAAGACAGGCGGTCGCCGAAGCCGAGGACTTGAAGGCCATGCTGAGCGCCGCCGACGAACCCGTGCCCCTCCAGCCTA
>JBHHZX010000120.1:0-10171 GCA_046758265.1 Phycisphaerae bacterium | reverse complement strand
CACGTCCTGAAACGCATCTATGGCGAATCCACCGCACTCTACGTTGCCCCCCATCCCGAAGGCGTGGCCTATACGATGGGGTCGGCGGAGGTGGCGCGCCGGAACCTGGAAAAGCTCTTGGCCCGGAAAGCCAGCCCACTCAGCAACGACCCACTCGTCGCAAACGCCTTAAAAAGGCTCCCTCCGAAACCGCAGATGCTCGTGCTGCTCGATTTGCCGGGCTTGATCAAGTGGGGCATGGAACTCGTCACCGCCGGGTTCGGCGAGGGCCCCGCGCCCGCAGTGCCGCCGCTCGAACTCCCAAAGGCGCCGCTGCCCTACGTGGGCTTCGGCCTCTACCTGCACGAGGCGTCGTGCGGCGCCGAGCTCTTTGTGCCGGCCGAGACTTTGAAGGTGATCGTGAAGTGGTCCGAAGGCCCGCCCGGCGACACCACGGAATCGGAACCTTATTGATTTAACGCCGACGTGGGTGAATCAGGCGTAGGTGTCCACCAGCGCGGCGGCCGGATGGCTCGGCTGGACGAATCGTTGGCCGGGCGCGAGACGCGGGCCGGCCTGGTGTGCGGCGCGGGCCGCTAAGCCAAGCTCAGCCTCGTCATCGGCATTGTCAGCCGCCTCTTGTTGTCTCAGCTCGGCCCGGGCCTCCTGAATCGCCGCCACCGCTCGGGCGGCAACACCGCGGTCTTGGGCCGACGGGTCGGCCGGGGCCAGGGCCGCGGCCCGGACGTGTTCCATCTTGCGGATGGTCGCCTCCGGGTTGTCCTCGACGGGCGCTGAATCCATCTTGACCTCGCCGCCGACCACGTAACTCCTGCCGTCGGGGCCGATCTGATACTGGAACGACGCGCCACTCAGCGCGTACGGGCCGGCGGCCGCCAAATGTGCCCGCTCGTGTTCCCGCACCTGGCGGTCGCGATCTTGCAGCTTCGCGACCTGCTCGCGTTCCTCGTTGCTCAACTCCTCTGCGTTCGCCGCCGCCTCGTGGTCCGTTGGCACGGCGGAGAGTTCGAGCGTGTCTTCGGTCTCGAAACTGGATCTGCCGCAGACAGGACATTCGGCCTGGCGATAACTTGGACCGCCGACCCCCCTGACTTGCTCGACCGGCTGTGCCTCGGCGGCTTTGGGAGCCGGCCCGCGCGCGACGACCCCTGACAGTGCGAAAGCACTGCCGTACGGATCGAGCAAGCCTGCCAGAATTCCCGATATGGTCATCTTACTCGCCTGGCCTGCGCGCAGCGCGCACCCGCGCTCGAATCGGGCAGCAAGTGCACTCACTTAAAGTCTTCTATAAGCATTTCGTCGGTTTTTTTGGAACTGACGCATTCACGGCGTGCCACTCCAGGTCTTATAATCCCGACCGGCAGGGATGTTGGACAAGACGTACAAGGAGGTACGCGACATGTCTTCTGGCATTTCCTTTTGGAAGCGCGTGGGAAGTGCGTTTCGAGCGAGAGCCGACCGCAACGATGGGAATGGATACGGCGCAGCGCTGGCCGTCGAGCCCGCCGATCCGGCCCGGGAAAACGGTGGCGACACGGAGAGCGGCACATCATCGGTATCGTCGCTGCTGCCGTGGGTCCGCCGGGGCAAGTCTCTCAGGCAGTTGGACGAGCGCTACCAGCGCGTGCTCGAGCTGATGGACGCGATCCGCGTCCATTTCGAAAAGCAGGATCGCCGGGCCGCAGAGTTGACGGCCGGCGTTGACCGCGTGGGGCGCACGCTTGAGCAACTCGCCGGCATGCAGCGCGCTCAGAGCGAATGCGTGGCGTCCGTCGCCGCCCGCGTGAATGACGCCGCCAAGTACTCGGCCGGCCTGTCCACGGTCCTGCTCGAGATGCCCGCCTCGCTTCAGGCTCAGGCCGAGGCCGTCCGCGCCGTCGCGCGACAGATGGAGGCGGCGCGCGCCGCGGATGGGCAGCTCGTGAGCTCCTTGCGGCAATTCAGCCAGGCGGCCGACTCGCTCCGCGACGCCGGCACCGTCCAGGTTGAGACGTTGCAACGGCTTCACGACGCGGGCGAGCACCAGAAAGAGTCGTTGCAGACCTTCGTTCGCCAGCAGACCCGCTTGCTGCTGATCATAACGATCATCGTGGCGGTGCTGGGGCTGGGAGCCGTGGCCGCCTCGGTTGTGGTCGTTCGCATGGTTTTCAACCAGTAAGAAACCATCTCAAAACCCCGTTTGGGGTGCCACTGGCGGCTTGTCCGCCAGTGCACGGGCAAGCAAGTTCCCGTGGCACCCGTTGTTGATCCGGAACGTCAATGCGAGCATGATGCATATATCCCCCGCTCAAGCGGGGACGAAGGAGCGCACGTGAAAATCGCGTTGGCCCAAGCCAATCCGACCATCGGGGACATCGACGGAAACACGGCAGCCATCGTGCAACGCATCGCGCAGGCCCGCGCCGCCGGCGCTCAGCTCGTGGTCTTCCCCGAACAGGCCATCCTGGGCTACCCGGCCAAAGATCTGCTGCTGCGCCGTGAAGTGATCGAGTGCAACGTCGCCGCCCTGCACCGTATCGCCGTCCGCGCCGTGGATCTCGCCGTCCTGATCGGCTACGCCGAACCCAACGACCCGCCCCATGGCCGCCCGGTGTTCAAGACGGCAGCGCTGCTCGCGGAGCGGCGCATCGTCGCGCAGTGGCGCAAGCGACTCCTGCCGACGTACGACGTCTTCGACGAAGCCCGCTACTTCGAGCCCGCCGGCCCGCAACCGGTGATCGACTTTCACGCACGGCGCCTGGGCGTGACCATCTGCGAAGACGTGCTTTCGGAGGAAATGTTCGGCCGCCCGCTTTACTCGTGTGATCCCGTTGCCGAGCTGGCCGCCGCCGGCACCGATCTACTGATCAACATCTCTGCTTCCCCCTACTTTCTCGACAAGCACGCTTGGCGCGTCGAACACATGGCGGGGCACGCCGGGCGGCACAAGCTCCCCATCCTGTATGTCAACCAGGTCGGGGGCAACGACGAACTGCTCTTCGACGGCGCCAGTTGTGTGCTTGACCGGCAGGGACGCCTCGCCGGCCAGGCCAGATCCTTTGAGGAAGACCTGCTGCTGGTGGAGCTCAATGACCTGATGGCCACCCGCCGTGAAGCGGCGCCGACCGGCCCCGCCGGCTTGCACGACGCCCTCATCATGGGGTTGCGCGATTACTTGCGCAAGTGCGGCTTTCAGTCGGCCGTCATCGGGCTCTCGGGCGGTATCGACTCCGCGGTCGTCGCCGCCCTGGCTGTCGAGGCGCTGGGGGCGGATAAAGTCCACGGCGTGACGATGCCCAGCCGCTACAGCAGCGAGCACAGCATCAAGGATGCCAAAGTGCTGGCCGAAAACCTGGGGATCAGGTTTTCCATCATCGAAATCGAGCCGATGCACGCCGCCTTCGAGCAGGCCCTCGCGCCGCTCTTTCAGGGTCTACGGCCCGACGTCGCCGAGGAAAACATCCAGGCCCGTTGCCGCGGCGTGCTGCTGATGGCGCTCTCCAACAAGTTCGGCAGCCTGCTCCTGACCACCGGCAACAAGAGCGAGGTCGCGGTCGGCTACTGCACGCTTTACGGCGACATGGCGGGCGGCCTCGCCGTCATCAGCGATGTCCCGAAGACGATGGTCTACGAACTCGCCCGGTACATCAACGCGCGTGCCGGCCGCGAACTGATCCCCGGAAATACGCTTACCAAGCCGCCCTCGGCCGAGTTGGCCCCCGACCAGTTCGATCAGCAGGCCCTGCCGCCGTATGAGGTCCTCGATGCGATCCTGGAGCACTACGAGGAAAGGTTGCTGAGGCGCGACGAGATCATCCGGCTCGGCCTCGACGAAAAAACGATTGACGAGCTGATCCGCAAGATTCGCATCAGCGAATACAAGCGCCAGCAAGCCGCCCCGGGGCTCAAAGTAACGTCGCGGGCCTTCGGCTTCGGCCGCCGCATGCCCATCGCCGCCCGCCCCCCGCAGTAACGCGTAGCAAGACCTTGGGCAGCACCGGCGTCCCGCCGGTGGGAAGACGGGCAAGATGCCCGTGCCACCCTGCCGCAAGAGTCGTTGAGCATGCCCACGCTGCGCGAGGGCATGGCACCCGGCACCCGGCTATCTACCGTCAAGAGTCGTCAGGTGCGCTGGGGGCCCCAGCCTTCCAGCCTGGGAGACGAAATTGGATACGAAACATACTCCCGAAGGCGCGAACCGTCGATCACGGTCCGTCCAGGCCTCTCCAGCCATCGACCGGTCGCGGCCCGATGAGCGTCGGCTCGATGCACAGGATGCGCCATTCGTCTTGCTCACACAGGAACACAATCTTCCAGCGCGAACGCACCATCCCGCTGTAATCACGGTGGCTGATATCGGCCCAGTAGCTGATCGAGATCTCGAAGGTATCCTTCTCGCTCGCCACGATCTCGAGCGCACGCCGCGTCAGCGTGTGCACGTCCACCCGCCGCATGTAACTGCGGACCAAGTCCAGAAACTTGGTGCGATCCATCTCCGGCTCAGCGATGCGGAACCGAGTTGAAAGCGCCGCCGCGACCGCGTCCGGCCGCGAGGCGACCACGTCCGCCTCGATCTGTTTCATGATCCGGTCGGCGTGCTCGCGCCGCGTCACGACCGACGCCTGCACGACCAGCAGCACCAGCGCAACCGCCAAGCCGATCAGCAGCGGTCGCGGCTGCAAGCGGCGGCGCCAGTGCACGAGCAGCACGAACATCAGAACCGCCAGGCAGCCGCCGAGGGCCAGCGTGGATTCAAAGAAGAACCAGACAAGGGAATCCATATGGTTCGTGCCTCACAGGTGCGGGTGACCCCGACGTCCGCGCCGGCGTGGAATGGGAGGCATAGCCCGCCCTACGTTCTCACCGGGCGCACGCCGGCATCACAGTGCATCCGCCGCCAGGATTCTAAAGGCTATTAACCGAATCTCCGCAGTCTCCGCGGTCTCCGTAACGAATAATCCGCGCAAGTTGCCGTCTCCGGCGGTTTGCACTACCTTCCAGCCATGAATCTCGGCGGGAAGTTCATCGTGATCGACGGGCCGGACGGGGCCGGCAAGGGCACGCAAATCGAGCGACTCAAGGCGCTGGTTGCCGAGCAAGGTGGAAGGTGGGTCTATGCCAAAGACCCCGGTGGCACACCCATCGGCAACCGCATCCGACACGTCCTGCTGGGCTACGACCTGTCCGAAATGGACCCGCGTTGCGAAACGCTGCTGTTTATGGCCTCGCGCGCCCAGCTCGTCGCCGAGGTCGTGCGCCCGGCGATCGGGGCGGGGAAGACGGTCGTCGGCGACCGCTTCATCTCAGCCACCTGCGCTTACCAGGTCGCGGCCGGTTTCCCGCGCGACGAGGTCATCGCACTCGGCCGATTGGCGGTCGGCGACACCTGGCCCGATCTCACGGTCGTGCTCGATGTGCCGCCCGAGGTGGGCTTCAAACGCACCGGGCGAAGCCCGCAGCTCACCGGGAAGCGTAACAGGCATTCCCGCTCCGACCAGCTCAACATGTTCGCCGACGCGCACTTCGATGCGATGGAGCGCCGCTCGTTCGAATTCCACCGCCGGGTTCGTGAGAACTTCCGCAACTTACCGAACACCTACCCGGCGCCGGTCGTGGTGATCGACGCCACCCGCGACGCGGACGCCGTTTTCGCCGCGATTCAGGAGGCCTTGGAGCGTGCGTTTCCGTGACGTTCAGCACCAGGAGCGGGCCCTGTCAATCGTGCGGCGAGCGCTCGTCAGCGGGCGCATGCACCACGCGTATCTGTTCGAGGGTCCGCCGGGCGTCGGCAAGGAGCTCACCGCCCGGGCGCTCGCGGCGAGCCTGCTCTGTGAAGCCCCCAACCGTCAACCTGATGCCGACGCGTGCGGCCGGTGCCGGGCGTGTAGACTCTTCGCGGCCGGGAACCACCCCGATTTTCACCTGATTCACCGCGGGTTGCATAAGCTCCACCCCGAACGCACCATCCGCACTAGCAAAGGCCTTTTCCTGGTGGTAGACATCATTCGCCACTTTCTGATCGAGCCGGCCAGCACCACACCGAACCTCGGGCGGCGGCGCGTCTTCCTGATCCGCGACGCGGAGCGCATGAATGAGGGGGCCCAAAACGCGCTGCTGAAAACGATCGAAGAGCCGCCCGGCAGCGCCTGCCTCATTCTGGTGACCTCCTCGGCCGAGCGGCTCCTGCCGACCATTCGCTCGCGTTGCCAGCGCGTCCCATTCGACCTGCTGCCCTCGGACTACGTTGAAAAGCAACTGCGGGCGCTGGCTGGCGTCGAGCCCGAAGCAGCATGTGCGCTGGCCGCGATCGCGCAGGGTCGGCTCGGCGCCGCCCTGCATTGGCATCGCATCGGCCTGCTGACCGCGCTCAGCCAGGTGTCGCGTGGACTCGCCAGCCGTCTCGCAGACGACCCGGAAACTTTCGGCCGGGCGCTGCTCGAAATCGCCGGCGAGCTCGCCGTCCGAACCGTCGAAGAAACCGGGAACTTCGCCGACGAGCAGGCAAGCGCTCCAGACGATGCGGAAGCGGCTCAGCCGAAGGCCGGTTCAAAAACAGTCGAGACCGACGAGCTGCGCGACGCTCTGAAGCTGGTACTGTTGCTGGTCGCAGCGATCTATCGCGACGCCCTGGTGGCTCAATCCGCTTGTGATACCACGCTCCGCGCTTTGCCGCGCGAGTTGGACGCGGTGGAAGGCCTCGCCCGCGGTGCCGCCGCCGGCCGGCTCGCCGAAACCATCGAGGCCGTCGCTACGGCCGAATGGATGCTGGACCGCAACGTCGCGCCGCAACTCGCGTGCGAACACCTCGCCGTCGCGCTCAGCGGCGGGCTCCCCACCGTGTAGATCAACGACGTCTTCGTTCCAACTCGCGGATCCAGTCCGTCACCAACCTGCGGCGCGGATCAGCGGCCGGCAGGTTCCGCTCGATCGCGCGCAGCCGGCGCAAGGCCTCCTCCAGTTGATCGTTCAGCGCATAGGCTGTGGCGAGATTTATCTGTGTGCGCAGGTCATTAGGCTGTAGGTCAAACGCCATCCGCGCATGGTGGAGCGCCGCAGCCGGGTCGCGTTCCGACAGCAGTTTTGACACGTTGGCGTGCGCCTGCCAATCGGTGGGCTCACGCTCCAAAACCTGCTGAAAGACCTTCAGAGCCCGTTCCTGCTGAAGATTCAGCAACAGGGCCTGCCCGTAGGCGCCCAGGGCCGCCACGCTGTCCGGCGCCAGCCGCACCGCCTGCTCGCTCTGCTCGAGCGCCTCGTAGTTGCGCCCCAGCCCGATCAGCACCTCGCTGAGCCGCAGGCGCAAGTCCGGATCATCCGGCCGGCGCTCGATCTCGCGTTGCAGTTCCGTCGCCCGAGCCGCGTGGGCCTGCGTCTCGCCCCGCAGTTGGCCGGCGTGCTGCTGGGCCGACTTGTCGGTGGGGTTGAGCCAGAGCGAGGCCTCGAAGTATTCGAGCGCCTGCTCCTTCTGGCCGCGCAACAGCCAAACCGCCCCCAAGTTTTTTAGCGCGTCGGCGTAGCGCTGCCGAATGCCCAGCGCAGCGTTGAGCAAGCGCTCCGCCCGGTCGAGCCAGGCGGCGCGCGCCGCTTCGTTCCCGGCGGCGACGGCGTCGATGGCGTGCGAGATGGAGATACGGGCCAGGGAGTTGCACAGATGGGCGCTTTGCCTCTCAGCTCGCCAGTTCGAAGGTATTTGCCAATCTTCGGAGATGCCCAGGTCGGTTTTGAACAGCCGCTCGTCGTTCTTCCAATCGCTGTTGCGCACGACGCTGCGCAACCCCAGCGCCAGCAGCAAGAGAACCCCGAAGGTTCGCAGCAGGCCCGCCCGCTGCCGCAGCGGTCTACCGGGCTGACAGTACGTCCGCCAAAACCCGACCACCCCGACCGCCACCGCCAGCAGGAGGGGCACCGAGGGCCAGTAGATCAATCGCTCGGCCAGCGACACGCCGATCAGCAGCAACGTGTTCGAAATCAGCGCGTAGCTGGCAAGAAATATCGCGCTCAGCACGGCCAGTCGTCGCCAGGTTGGTGACGTACGGCGGTAGCCAACCAGGGCCACCACCAGCCCCCCCGCAGTCAGCGCGCCAAGCAGCGTCATCAGCTCCGGCCCGCCGCCCGGATTGAAAACCGCCAATCCGTAGTCGCAGCTCAACCGGCTCGGCACGATCAGCAGACACGCATAGTGGCCCAGGATCGTGAACGGCCCGTGCAGCCGTCCGGCGAGGTCGGCGGCTTGCAGCGGGTTGAACAGGGTGCTCGTCAGTGCGGTACGGATCAGCCGTTCTTCCAGCGCGTAGTAGCGCAGCGGAAAGTAGACCGCCAGCGGCAGCACCAACGCAGCCGCATGCAGTAGCCACCAGCGGCGGGGCAAACGCCGCCCACGGTTCGCCGCGTGCAAGGTGAGCAGTGCTACCGCCGGAAAGCACACCGCCGTCTCCTTAGACAACATTGCCGCGAGAAACGCCGGGGCCGCCAGCAGCGTTCGACTCCCGCCCGGCGGCCCCGCGCGCGGCAGCAGTGCCAGCAACCCCAGCAACATGAACCCCGCAGCCAGAACCTCCCCCCGCCCGACGATCCCCGCCACCGCCTCGCTGTGCGCCGGATGCACGGCGAACAGGATCGCAGCGACGGCCGCTATTGCCGCGTCGTCGAACAAGCGCCGCGAAAAGCACCACACCAGCAAGCACACGCCCGCGTGCAGCAGAACGTTGACGACGTGGTACCCCAGCGGGCGCACTTCGTGAACGGCGTAATTCAGCGCAAAGCTGAACAGTGTCAGCGGACGGTAGAGCCGATCGCGCGCCGGGTCGAGGATCGGCTCGTCGTCGATGTGTTCGTACCACCAGTCGGTCAGCCAGAGCTCGTGGAAGTTGGTCAGCGACTGGATGCGCGGATTCCTGCGCACGATCGCGTTGTCGTCGTAGGTGAAAGTGTTGAAGACGCTGTTGGCAGAGCACAGCAGCCCGAGAATTACCGCCGGCCAGGGCCCCCCCCACCCGCTGAACGTTGCACGCGGCGACTCAGCGTCT
The DNA here is from genome assembly GCA_046758265.1 of Phycisphaerae bacterium. Lineage (GTDB taxonomy): Bacteria > Planctomycetota > Phycisphaerae > UBA1845 > Fen-1342 > JALSRY01. Next base: position 1,166 of record JBHHZX010000120.1, on the reverse strand, counting down.
CGTCGGCTCATCGGTGACGATGACGTTATTGTACTCCAGCAGCGTGCCCTTCGCCTTCTCGAGCTGAACGATGGCCACGTTGTAGTCGGTGACCACCTGAAGCAGCGTACGGCGCGTGCTGGCCACCTGCTCCACGGCGCTCAGTTCGGTTTCTAGATAGGTCGGACTGACCGCCTCGGCCCGGGCCTGCAGCGCCCGCAGGTTACGGTCTGCTGCCACGACCGCGTCCAACTGGGGCGGAATCTGCTTGTAGCGGAACATCATCTGCCGCACCGCCAGGTTGACCTCTTCCGCGACGGCATCGTACACTTGCAGCGACTGCACCACCGCCTGCGATTCCTGCATGCGGGCGCGGCGCAGAGCGGCCCGCAGGCCGCGATTGCCGATCGGGTACGAGAAGTTCACCGAGACGGTGTAGGACCGAAAGCGGTTCGTCGTCATGCTGTCGAAGCTGTTGTCCCCGCTGCTACCGATCCCCTGCACTTGGTATTGAAAGGTCAGATCGAGTTGCGGCAGCGTCTCGTTCTTGGCCCGCTGGGTTTGAATGCGAGCCTGCTCGATCGCCAACCGCGCCTGGCGGATTTCGCTCCGCTCCTCCAGGGCCGTCCGAACCTCCGCGAAATGATCCAAGGCGATCGGCGCCGCGAAGGGCGTCTCGCTCGGAATGATCTCGACGTCGTCCGACAGCTTGAATTCCGGGTCGTTCATCAGGTTCTTGAGCCGATCCTCAGCATCCCGAACCAGCTTGATCGTCTCGATGTACTCCACCCGCCGGCTCTGCCAGCGCGACTTCGAGTTGTTCAATTCCACCGGCGTCGCGTCGAGCTTCAGCCGCTCTTTCATGCTCTGGTAGGTGACCCAGTTCTGCGCGACCGTCTCCGCCAGAACCATCGCGGTGCGACGGGCCGCCACCAGTTGCCAGTACGTCTGCTCGACGCTCAGCAGCGTGTCGCGCACCTGCTGGAGAAACGTTTCGTAGCCGATCTGGACGTCAACCCGCGCGACGTTGATCCCGACGCGATTGTAATCCAACCCGAAGCCGCGCAAGAGCGGCTGCGTAAAGGAAGTGGTGAACGTCGTGTCGTACGCGGGGTTGAGCGTCGCGAATATCAGGTCGGTGAACGTGCGCGACTGACCGAGGCTGGTCTCCACCAGCATGCCGGTCG
>JBHHZX010000119.1:0-10185 GCA_046758265.1 Phycisphaerae bacterium | reverse complement strand
CCGGATAGCCTTCCTCGTCGAGCTGGAAACCGACGAAGGCCAGCTCGCCGCCGGCCAGGGCGGGAAACGCCGCGATGGTGAAGTTGCCCTCGCCGCCGGGAATCGGTGTGTTCTCGTCCACGATCGTGGTGAACGTGCCGTCGTAGGCAAACAGGCCGAAGTGCTCATCACCCTCGCTGCCCCACGCGCCGGCAAATACGAGCGTGTCACCTTCGAGGGCGATGTTTCGTCCGAAGGTTACGAACGTTTCGTCCGTGCCCGGCACCAGCGTGTCGGTGTCAACGATCTTCGTGAAGAGGACGCTCGCGCTGGCGGTAGTCGAAGTGAGCGCCACGAGCAGGCCGATCAATCCTTGACGCATGTCCTTCTCCCGCGCAGCGGCCCAGAGACGTGACTAAGCAAGGCCCCTTGTCCGTCGTCTGCACCTCAGGATAATCCGCCCCGCAGCCCGGCACAACAGGATTATTTCGTGCGCCGGTTTCGTGTCGATTACGGTTGCCGGGCGATGCCCAGATCCGCTGATGTGAACAGGGACTCGAGCCTGTAGCCCGCTTCTTCGACGTTCGCCCGGCCGCCCTCCTGGCGGTCGATGGCGACGACGAGGCGGTCGACCGTCGCCCCAGCGTCGGCCAGCGCCTTCAGCGCCTCGATCGCCTGCCCGCCGGAAGTAGCGATGTCTTCGACCACGAGGACGCGATCGCCCTTCTCCAGCTTGCCTTCGATCAGCTTGCCGGTGCCGTAGCCGACCTTCTTCGAGTTGCGCACGATTACGAACGGCTTTCCGGTTTCCAGGGAGGTCGCGGCGGCGAGCGCGATGCCGCCCAGCTCGGCCCCCGCGATGCGGTCGATGCCGTCGTGCACGTAGCGCGCGAACCGCTTGCCCAGTTCGCACAGCAGTGTCGGCTGCGTCTCAAAGAGGTATTTGTCGAGGTAATAGCGGCTCTTCTTTCCCGAGCGGAGCGTAAACTCGCCTTCCAGGTACGCTGCCTCCCGCAGCGCCTGCGCTAATTCGGAATCGGTCATCTCACTGCCCTTTCGCGGCGCCGGAGGCCGCTTTGGTCTTAGGAGCTTCGCCGGGCGGAGCCAATAAGCTGGTCAACTTCTCGATCCCCTCGCCGCCGAATTCCAGCACGAGCTCAAACAACGTGCCCATCGTGGCCAGGAAGCGCCGGAGCTCCTCGATGCGGCGACGGAATTCGCGGACATCTTCCGTGTCCGGGCCGCCTGCCGCAGCGCTGGCCCGTTCGACCGCCTTGCAGCAGTGGTCGATGGTCGCGATGATCGGCTCGACCTCGCGCCGCCGCCGTTCGCGCATGATGGTCTCAAACATGTGCCAGACGTCGGTGTCAGCTCGAAAATACTCTTTGCGGTCGCCGAGCTTGTGCACGCGTTCGATCAAGCCCCAATCGACCAGGGCGCGCAGGTTCATGCTGGCGTTGCCCCGGGAGATTTTGAGCTGATCCATGATCTCGTCGGTACAGAGCGATTCGCGGGTAACGAACAAGAGGGCGTGGATTTCCGCCATCGTACGGTTGATGCCCCAGTACCCGCCCATTTCACCCCAGCGTCTGACGAGCAGGTTTTTCGCTTCTTGCAAGGGGCTTGGCATGCTCACCGTGCTCCGAAGTTTCAGAATCATCTAAAACATTTATAGTAAGGCCCACCGACGCAGGCAAGTGGTCGCTTGATTTTGCCCACCCGCCCAGCATACTGACCGTCGTTTCCCGGTGGCCGAGCGCTCGACAGCGGTCGGCGACCTTTCGGGGGCCGGACGACTGGCCGAGAGCGTGCACTTCGTCTTGCGCCTGGGTGTTTTTCGACCCCTGAATCGCCTCTAAGGGCCTTTTGCAGAAGGGAGTTTGAGCGAATGGATGCCAGAGTCCGGAACCGTGTGCTGTGGGTGGGCTTGCCGCTGGTCGTGCTGTTGAGCGGCTGTGGAAACTACACTATCACCTTCGAAGTCGCGGACGTCATCAACGCCTGGGGCGCGGACATCACGGGCGAGATGCTCGACGTCGATATCGTTTGCCTGTCCAAGAAGGACGCCGAGAATCACCCCGAGATCGTCCAAAAAACCATGCGCGCCAACGAGTGGTTCGAGGCGCGCGACAAGGACGCCGCCAGAATCGGCGACATCCCGGCCAAGCGCATCTACGCGTTTCGGTGGGGCAAGGCCGGGGACAAGCGCGACACGCTCGTCGGCCCACCACTTCTGGCCGCCAGGCAGCGTGACGACGGCCTCAGAACGACGGCGGTGCGCGTGCACCACTCCCAGTTCACCAGCGGCAAGTCGGCGATCGTGATCTATGGGCGGTTCAACAGCCAGGCGGGCATTGCGAAAACGCCGCCGCTCGTGATCCAGCCCCCGCCGCGTTGGGACACTGATATCAAGATTCATGTCGGTCGCAGGGACATGAGGCGGGTGGATTAGCCGTCGTAGTTGTCTGCAACACCAGGGCGTCATGCCGCGCGGGCTACGCAGCGCTGAGAAACTATCTCAAAACCCCGTTTGGGGTGCCACTGGCGGCTTGTTCGCCAGTGCACGGGCAGGCAAGCTGCCCGTGGCACCCGCGTTCCGCGGCGCGTGGTTTCTTGTCCGTCCGGTCTGCCATCTGCGGGTCGCGACGGTAGAATGTCGGCGCGAATCGTAAGCGGCGACGCGGACCGGGCATGGGCCGCCGTTCGAATGAAAGCAGGGACTTGCCATGAAGTTCTGGCCTGAAGTGCACTGGTCGGAAGGCCAGTTTCTCCGCCCGCACCATTTCCAGGCGGTTTTTCGCCAGGTGGAAACACTCCGCAGCGCGATGTTGGAGGCCGCCCACCCGTACGGCTGGGGCTTTCTCTCGCTGGACCTGACCCAGGAAGCGATCGAGAACCATCTGATCGAGGTTCGCGCGTGCGAGTTGTTGCTGCGAGAGGGCACCTGGGTAAAAATCCCGGAGAATTGCGGCCTCGACCCCCGCGATTTCAAAAAGTTATTCGATCAGGCCGCCGGTCCGCTCGACGTCTACTTCGGCGTCCCGGAACTCCAGGCGGTGCGCAGCAACGTACAAACGCCCGGCGAGCAGCTTGACGGCCGCAGCCCACGCTATGCGATCGACCTGTCGGAGCGCTATGACGAAAACACGGGCGAGAATCCCCAGGCGATCGAAGTACGTCGGCTGCGCGGCGCCGTTTTCCTCGGCGACGAGGACCGCACCGGCTTCGAGTGCGTGCGTCTGGGGCGGGTCGAGCGTTCGGCCACCGGTCCGAGGCTGGTGAAGAATATCGTGCCGCCCCTGCTGCGGATGAAGGCGTGGGACCCGTTGTGTGTTGGCCTGAACTCGTTGTGGAACGACATCCGGGCCCGTTGCGAGCAGTTGGGGGGAGACGCGGCCGAGCGGGCGCTGACCTTCGCCACGGGTAGCCCCGCCGACGTCGAGCAGTTGGTCAAGCTCCAGGCCTTAAACGAGCTGACGGTTCGCTTCAGCGCGCTGGCAAACTCGCCTGAGTTGCATCCTTACCTTTTGTACACTTTGTTGTGCGAGTCGATCGGAAAGGTCACGCTCTGGGACGAGATGCGCCGGCCGCGCGAACTGCCTCCCTACGACCATGACGACTGCGGTCCCGTTTTCGAGGAGTTATTCCGGTACCTGCGGGTCCTGGTCAACGCCATGCTGCCGAAGGACTACATCGAGCGTCCCTTCGAGCAGAAGGAGGACGGCTACGGGATCGAGCTGGACTACGCTTGGTTTACGCCCAGCCACGAGATGTTCCTGGGCATCCGCTCGCCGATGCAGACGGACGAGATCCTGGCGCTGTTTCGCTCGATCAACTTCAAGCTGGCCTCGCCGCGGGACGCGCTGGAGGTCTACCGTCGTCGCCTGCCGGGCTTGGAGTTCAAGGGCGCCGGCACGGTGCCGAATCTGCCGAAGAGCGCCGATCAGCACTACTTCCGGATTTCGCGCACGCCGCCGTACTGGGACCACTGTGAGACGGAACGTGGTATCTTCATCGCGATTCCGCCGAACGACATGCCGAAGCTGGCCTCGCTGAAGCTGTCGTTGTTCGTGGTCAAGCTGCGCGGCTGATAGGAGGTACAAGCTTGTCCCTTGCGGTCTACGACCTCGCCGTTGAAGTTGTGCTCTACCTGGTCGCGTTTCAGCGGCGGGTCGAGGACGGCGAAGAGATCAACTACGAGAACACGCGGGCCGAGACGCTCGCGCTGCTGAACGATCTCGACCAGCGCAGCCACAGTGAACCGGGGTTGTGGGACAACTGGACCAAAGCCCGCAACCCGCTCGTTTATCTGATCGACGAGGTGATGATTCTCAACTGCAACTGGCCCCACCGCGACCGCTGGGCCGACGAATGCCTCGAGGTCGCGCTGCTTGGGCACCCCGAAGCGCTCGGCGGCGAGAGTTTCTACGGCGAGTGCGATGAGGCCCTGCGCGAGTTGGAGTTGGCCGAGCGACACGAGCGCCACGATTACCAGGCCAAGACCGAAATCGTGATGATCTACTACGTGGCCCTGCAAACTGGGTTTAAGGGCAAATACGCGCTCGATCTCGACGCCTGGCGGGAATACAAGGGCCACGTCTTTTCGAAGCTTCCCGCCTACGCCCAGACCCGCACAAAGGAACTCTTCCCCGAGGCCGATGAGCACACCGTCCTGCTCGATCCGAACTATGAGCCGGTGACGCGGCTATTGTATGTTTTTATCGGGTTCGTGCTGGTCGTGGTGTTGTACCTCGGATCCACTTGGCTTTACTGGGACGAGATGGTCGACGAGCTCCAGGACCGGGCAAGGGATGCCAGCGTTCCCACGTCGCAACAGGTCCAGGGAGGATAGCCGTCCATGACAGCCGCCGGCGCTGAGAATGCCTCGCCGGTCAGGAGATCGAAGCCATGGCGACGATGAGCGCAAATGCAGTTTTGATGAAGTTCTTCAAACTTCCGCCGGCCGTCCGGATGATGCTCGCGCTGGCGGGATTTGGCTCGCTGGCGACGATTCTCTTCATGCTCCTGCCCTCGCTGCGAACCCGCGAGGGGAGGATATGGCTGCTGATCATCGCCGGCATCGGCCTGGTGATCTTTTTGGTGATCTGGGGCATTCGCCGCGCGTTTTTCAAAAAGAAATCCTCCGAGCTCAGCGAGGCGCTCGACTCCCAAGGCCCCACGCGCGGCGACATCGCCGAGCAGGAACAGATCTATCGTGAGAAGTTCCGGGCCAAGCTGACCGACTTGAAGACCAATGGGCTGAGTGTCTATAAGCTCCCCTGGTTTGTGCTGATGGGCGAACCCGGCTGCGGAAAGACCGCCAGCCTGATCCACTCCGGGCTCGACTTCCCGCTGGGCAAAGACGAGGTGCCCGGCTTCGGCGGCACACGCAACTACAATTGGTGGTTCACCAACGACGCCGTCATTCTCGACACCGCCGGACGCATCGCCTTCCAGGAGGAGGGCACCACCGACAAGGTCGAGTGGGGGTACTTCCTCAAGCTGCTCAAGGACCACCGCGCGCGCTGCCCGGTAAACGGCGTTATCATCGCGCTGCCGGCCGACAAGCTGCTGCGCGACAACTCCGACGAACGTGCCCAGAAGGCCACCATCTTGCGCGAACGGTTGCGGCAGGTGCACCAGATGCTCGGCGTGCGCTTCCCGACCTTCGTGCTGGTGACCAAGATGGACCTGGTCGGCGGCTTCAGCGAATTCTTCGAGGAGATTCGCGTCGATCTCAAGCAGCGCAACCAGATGTGCGGCTGGTCGCGCTCGGGCGAGTTCCAGGAGCCGTACGACCCGAGCGCTTTTCCTGAAGCCTTCGACCAGGTCTATTGCCGCCTCCGCGACTGGAGCATGCGCTATTTGCAGCGCAGGGCGACCGAAGACGAACTGGGCCTGATCGTCACTTTTCCCGAGTCCTTTCGCCAATTACGCGAGCCGCTCCACGACTACGTCTCCACAATCTTCCAGAAAAGCCCCTTACTCGAGCCGCCTTTCTTCCGCGGGTTCTACTTTACATCCGCGGTGCAGGAAGGCGCTCCGATCTTCGACGTGTTCTCCCGCTCCAAAGCCGGCATAACCGTCGCCGAGCGCCCGACCAAGGCGGTGGACTCCAAGGCCTTCTTCATCCACGACCTCTATGCCAATAAGGTTTTTCCCGAACACGGGCTGGTCTTCCGCAGTGCCCGGCACGTCTCACTGAACAAGCGCATGCGCCGGATCGTGTGGATCGGTTCCGCGGCAATGATCCTGCTGATGGTGACAATCTTCGGCTTCGGCGTCGGCGGCGTGCACGGATTGATCAAGGCGCCGCGGGAAGCCTGCCGCACCGCCAGCGAAGCAATCGCGAAAGGCGACGCCAAGTACGAGGAGTTGGCCGGCAACTTGCGAACCGCCAAGAGTCTGCAAAGTCACTACGAGGCCTACGGCGCCTCGTGGACCGGCTTGTATGCACGCTTGTTGTTCGTCGGCGCCAGCATTGAGGTGCCGCGGGCCTACGTCGGCAAGATCCACGCCCGCTTCGTGCTTGACTGCATCCTCAAGCCGATCCTTGCCGAGGTTGAGACAAAGCTGGCGGACACTGAAATCACCACTGCCACGCCGCAGCAGACCCGCGACCGTTATCTGGGCGCCCTGCGCGTCTATACCAAATGGTACGGCGAGGTGGTGGGGCAGCACGAGTTGACCGAACTCGACAGCCAGGAGGCGGTGTTGCGGCGTACCGAGTTCGAGACGCTGCTCACCCTCCTCGACCTGGGCGACGCCGATCGGAACGACGCCGCAGAGCAGTTCGAGGTCGCGCTCGGCACGCTCTCGGCCGATTCGCGGTCATTCGCCCGCGAGATCCTGGACGACGAAGACACGCCGCGCTTCGACAAGGCCGGCGCGACCGGAACCATCATCGCGGCAGTCAATCGGATCACGGACAGTTGGAAGCCGCTCACGCAGTTGTCGGCGGACAACACCAATCCGTGGGTCAGATACTGGGCCAGATTCGCCAACCGGGTCGGCGACCTGCGCGGGCGTTACGCCGAGCTGCTGGGGCTCGCGGATGGCTTCGGTGGCAGCGGCCGGTACGAGCAAATGGTGGAGCGCTTCAAGAAGCTTGCGCGGGGCGCCGAGTATCTCGGGGATCCCGATATCACCACCCCTGAGCCCGGCAGCCTCCACGAAGCGTACTACAACCTGATGACGTTTCTCGAAAACGCTCAGGTGCCTGAGACGGTCGAACATCGCGTCATCCGGCTCGGCGGGTTGCTCGCGGTGTTCCAGGCGCGCTGGAACCAGGAGTTCGAAACCCTGCAGCAGGCCTTACAGATCGGCGCTCCGGATCAGGGGCGCGACCCCCAGGCCGGCGTCTACCGCGCTTTGGCACAGGGCCAGAGCGACCTGACGCGGGCTTTCGAGATCAGCCTGAGGCAGATTCGCTCGCGGCTGGGGCTGCCGGAAGACGTCGAGCCACTCACGTATTACGTCAATCAGAATCTGATCGACCTCCAGGAAGTCAATCCGCCCGCACCGTTTGAAGGGCCCGCCAAAGTCACGCTCGCCCGCAACGCTCTCGGCTTGAACGAGCGCCTGAGGACGTATCTGGTGGAGCTGCGCGAGATGGTTGGCGGTCAGGAGCAGGAGCTCAAAGACCTGGAGAATCTGCAGAAATGGCCGAGCTTGCTGGAAAGGCTGAGCGCCGACCAACCCGCCGGCAAGCGTCTGGGCCTGTGGTTTACCGCCGTCGACCGCGCCGACAGCGTCGCGCCGGCTGATCTCATCCGCCAGAAGTCCGGACTGAAGGAGTACCCGTTCTGGCGGCCGGTCGATTTGTTCAGCCTTGCGAAACAAATGTGGAAAGGCCGCCGCGCCAACAGTACCCATCTGTTACTGACGCGCATGGCTGAAAAGGCCGCGGCGACCGTCCGGGCGGATCAAATGCCCGGTCTCGCCCGGCTGATGCCCGGATTCGACAGCGATGTGCCGAAGAAGTTGCCGTTTGACAGGCACTCATTCAACACAGAGACGCCGACACCCAAGCAACCAGAGATCAAGCCCGCGGTTGAGGAGGAGGAGGACCTGCGCACGCGTCGGCGTCGCCGTCGGCGGATCGAGCCCGAACCAGAGGAAGCCGCGCCGCCTGAACGCCGCGACCGCGAGCCGGGCATGCTACTGGCGCGGTACCACACGCGCGAGTTCCTGGCGGACACGCTGCACGCGTACTGGCAAGTACGGCAGGTGCTCGAGGACTACCCGGCTGCCGCGCGGACCCTCGAAGCGCTCGAAAGGGCGGCGACGGCATACGTCGACCGGTACTTCACGGATTGGGACGCCCTCTACACCGACTATCGCAAGCTCTTGGATGAGAACACGCTTACGCTCCTGGCCAGGTGCCGCGAGGGTGCGTTCGGTTGGGCCGCGTTCCAGCAGGAACTCTCGGAACAACACGGGCGCGAGCTGGGCGACGAACTGGCGAGCCGTTGCGAGGCGCTGATCCGCGAGCTAGTGCTCTTCGCCGACGTGTTCGGCGAGCAACCCCGGGACGATCAGTTGCTCGATTTGATCGAGGATCGGCTGGCCAGGCTGCACGGGTCGGGCCACAGCCTGCCGGACAAACTTGAGGACTTGTGGCGGAGCGCTTACCGCATTCGCCAGGGTGATCCGGCACAGATCCTCGGCGATCGGCTGGCGAAGGTTTGGAACGCCTACATCACGCAAGTCGATCGTCTCGGCCCCCAGGCCGATCAGACCTCTGCCACACCCGATCTGGCAGAGATGCGGCAGGAATTTGAATCCAGCATGACCTGGCGCAGCATGCGTGCCGAGGACTTCCGCTTCATCCGCCCGTTGCTGGATTTGGCCCAATACGGCCAGACCTTGCTCGTGTACTACCTCGACAGCAAGCTCGCTGAAGACTTCCAGCCGTTCAACGGACGCTATCCGGTCATGCCGCTCGGCCGGACACTCGACAGCTCGGCACTGCTGACCGACGTGCGCGACGTGCCGACTATCGAGCCTGATCAGTTCATCAACCTGCTGCGCGCGGTCGCGAGGTTTCAAGACAGGTACGGGGCGCTGTATCAGCAAATCAAGGGCGACTCGCCGGTCCTGAAGACGCTGCAGAAGTGTGCCGACTGGATAAAGTTTCTGTATGCCGAACCGGACGCCCTGCATCAGGAGGATCCACGCCCGCTGGAGTTGGGCGTTGTCGTCGTGCGCGATCCCTCGCCGGATGTGGGGAGCGCCGGCCGCGCGTATGGCAAGCTGACCGCTACCTTGCCGATTCTTTCAGAACATAACGCGCCGGTCCCGCCACTGGTCTGGAACGTCCGCGCCGGCGAGGGCATCCCGTACGGGACAGTCCAGCAAGCGATCGCCGAGTTCGGGGCCCAGTATCGTTGGGACCTGATGGCGGAGGCGTTCCCGGTCACCACGGCGGTGGTTTCCGACAAACACCCGGACGCCGCGGCGGAATACCCGCCACGGGCAACCGGCTGGGAATTGCCGGGTGATCCCTGGTCGCTGTTGATCTTGATGGGCGCCCGCGAGGATAACGACCTGGATAGCGGCTACTGGAAAATCCCCGTCCGCGTGTTCGCAGCCGGCGAGCAACTGGGCTTTCTGATGGGATTGCGGATCGGAAGTCGCCAGCGTCCCTTCCCTGGTCCGATTGCGCCGCTGGGCGCCCCCGGTGCGCTGCCGAAGATGGAAAGGGCGGCCGAGTACTTCACGAGTCCGCGGCAATAAACCGCCTGGCGGGAGGCACAGCCCGCAAACGAAGCTATGGGAGTTGGCCAGCTTATAGGCAAGTTGTTTGGCGGGGACGTGGGGAAGAAGGATACCGTTCTGCGCGCGTACGGCAAGCTGCCGATTTACGCCGAGTATCGCCGGCTGGAAGTTTCGCCCGGCACCCCGACTGCGTTTTCCCAGTGGATGGACGCGGGCCGCCTGGCATGGGTGCGCTCGCCGAGCAAGTCGGAAGCGAGCACGACCCGTCCGTCACGCCTAGTGATCGGCTTGCCCGGCACGAAGGAGGCGATTGTCGCCAGCGTTTGGGACAGTCGCGATAGTCTCGGCCGTGCGTACCCATTCGCCTTTTTCGTCGTGTGTCCACCTGAGGCGCTGGGAAGGGACCTGCTGCAACGTTGGGTCGCGGCGGCGAGCATTCACCACGCGTTCGACCAGCTCTACTTCCAATTGCACTCACTCGGTTCG
>JBHHZX010000118.1:0-10199 GCA_046758265.1 Phycisphaerae bacterium | reverse complement strand
CATGGCCAAGCGCAGCGCGGCCATGCGTCTCAACGAACGAACGACATGCCCGCGCCTTCGGCTTGGGCATGGCACCCGGCACCCGGCACCCGGCGAGGAAGCCATGAGTAACATCGTGCGAACCCGTTTCGCACCCTCTCCTACCGGCTACCTGCACGTCGGCGGGGCGCGGACGGCGTTGTTCAACTACCTGCTGGCCGAGCGGCTCGGCGGGAAGTTCGTCCTACGCATCGAGGATACTGACCAGACGCGGAACGTCGAAGGTGCCGAGCGGAAGCTGCTCGAAGACCTCCGCTGGCTCGGGCTGTACTGGGACGAGGGCCCCGATGTCGGCGGCGAGCACGAGCCCTACTACCAGAGTCAGCGGCGTCAGCTCTACGCCGAGCACGCGCGCCGCCTGCTCAGCAACGGCCAGGCCTATTACGCCTTCGAGACGCCCGAGGAGCTGGAGGCGATGCGCAAAGCGGCCCAGCGTCAGCAGCAGCGCGGCTTCCGTTATCCTCGGCCGAAACGTTTCCCATCGGAGTCCGAAGCGCAAAAGGCCCGCGGCGAAGGCCGCCCCGTCGTCGTTCGCTTCAAGATGCCGGAGCGCGACTTCGTCGTGAACGACCAGATACTTGGCGAGGTCCAGATCGCCGCGACCGAGCTGAGCGACTTCGTAATCATTAAGGCGGACGGCTGGCCGACGTATCACTTCGCGGTGGTAATCGACGACGAGCATATGAAGATCACCCACGTACTGCGCGGCCAGGAACACCTGATGAACACGCCGAACCACATGGCGTTGCAGGAGGCGCTCGGGTTCCGCCTGCCGGCTTACGCTCATCTGCCGATCATCCTCAACATGGACGGCTCGAAGATGAGCAAGCGCGAGAAGGATAAGGCGGTTCGGGCGGCGGTCACGACCGCGTTGCAGGCCAGGAAGCTGGACGACGCGAAAGCGCGCGAACTATCCGGCTGCGCCGACGCGGCGGAGTTTGCAGCATGGCGCAAGCAGAAGGTGCAACTCGACGCGGCGGGTCTGGAACGGTTGGCGCAGGAATTGGCGGTCGCGCTGCCCGAGATCGAGATTCACGACTTCCGCGTCAGCGGCTATCTGCCGGAGGTATTACTGAACTTCATCGCGCTGCTGGGCTGGTCACCCGGCGACGATCGCGAGAAGTTTACGCTGCCCGAACTGTGCGAAGTGTTTAGCCTGGAGCGGATCGGCAAGACCAGCGCCAAGTTTGACCGCGACAAGCTGCTGAACTTCAATACCGTTGCACTGGCGGCGGCCGACGCAGAGACGAATCTGGCGGCGTTCCGCAACTGCTTGAGCGTCAACGAGAACTCGGCGCTGCGCGGTCTCGACGACTCGACGCTCAAACGCCTGATCGCGATCAACGCCGGCTTCCGCACGTTCCGCGACATCGACTGCAAAGCGGCGGCGATGTTCGTACCCGACGAGCAGCTCAAATACGATGAGGCGGCGATCAAGAAGGTGCTGCTGAAGGGCAAAGGAGCCGGCGTCGCCGTCCTGAAGGAGATGCGCGCCAAGCTGGATGGACTGGCCGAGTGGAATCCGGCGGCGCTGGAAGAGCTGATTCGCGGGTTCGCGGAGGCGCGTTCGCTCGGGCTGGGCAAAGTGGCGCAGCCGCTTCGCCTCGCGGTCACCGGCTCGACGATCAGCCCGCCGATCTTCGACACGCTCGACCTGCTCGGCCGCGAGCGCTGCCTGGCGCGGATCGACCGACTGCTCACGCGGGTGGGGGCGCCGTCGACCTGAGCCCGTATAATCACGCCGCCATGCAAAGCAGACGAAAACGCAGTCGCGCCGAACAGTATGCGCTGCTGCTCGCCACCGTTTGTCCGTTGCTGCTGTTGGCGAGCGGCTGCGGCGGTGTGATCGTCGGTCACTGGTACCTGGTCAAGGCAGTCCCGAGCAAGGAGGTCTTCGCCATCGACGACGCGTACTTTGCCCGCGACGGCAGCTTCACCGCCACCATCACGATCGAGGGCAAGACCGCCCGCGAAAAGGGTACGTACGAGTTCAACGGCTTCAAACTTACGATGCGTCCCCAGGCGGGCGGCCAACGCCGCTACAACGCCGTCGTGAAGCTGAGAACGCTCGAGGTGCTCGACGGTGAGCGCAAGGTCATCCTCAAGAAGGCCAAAAAGAGCAAAGAGAGCGACGAGAAGTGACCGTGCGCGAGGAGTCCAACCGCGTCCGCCGGCGCGTCATCTATCGTGGGCGTGTGCAAGGGGTGTTCTTTCGAGCGACCACGTACGACTTGTCGCGCCGGTTCCGGGTCGCCGGCTACGTCCGTAACATGCCTGATGGGACCGTCGAGCTCGAAGCCGAAGGCGAACCGTCGGAAGTCGAGCCCTTCCTCGCGGCAATTGCGGACGAATTCAGCAACAATATCAGGAAGGTTGAGACGGCTGACCTTCCACCGCGCGGCGACGAAGAAGACTTTCGGATCCGGTATTAGCTCGTTATCTACGACGGCGCAATGCTGGTTGCTACGGTGCCGCGCAGCGTGCTTCGCCGGAAACCTGACCGGCCGCGTAACGGATCACCGCGAGGGCTTCTTCGAGCGACGAGTAAACCGTCGGGGTTGAGCCGACTGCGAAACGCCAGATGTAGCGCGATTCCTCGCTTGGGCAAACGAGGAAGATTTCCTTGCCGAGAGCGAGCGCCATGCCGATCTCGATGGCCGTCCCGAGGCCACCTTCGATGCGGTCACAGTTGGCGAGCACGATGTCGCACTTGCGGACCGCAACGCGGTCGGCGGGACCGTACAGGTCGGTTCGGCGTTCTTCATTGCCGCCGGGGATCGCCGCTCCGGGGTGCATGAAACGCACATTCGGAATATCGGGGATCCGGTTGCGCCAAGTCCCTTTGCCTCCCCGCACCGCACCCGCTAGGTAGACGCACAGCATGCTTTCGCTCCTCCGCCAGGGGGACATCCACCATCGAAAAGGACGGTGGGATCGTATGGCCGCCGTCGGCTCGTCGCAATCCACCGCAGCGCGTCGGCCGGAATTCTCGGCTGCCGGGTGCGAGCCAAGCCGAAAAGTGGTACGCTGATGCTCCTAATTCAGAAAGGAGATTGCGGGCATGGCGGCCAGAACTGTGAAGTGCGTCAAGCTAAAGCAGGAACTGCCCGGCATTGACCCGGTCACGCCGGATGGCGAGCGGGCTCTCAGAATGGCCCTGCTCATCGGCGGACCGGAATTGCAACAGCGCATCCGGGACTCGGTTTCGGCGAAAGCGTGGGAAATGTGGACCGACCACATGCTGATGGTCATCAATGAATACCACCTCGACCCGACCTCCGACGACGCCAACAAGGTTCTGAAGCCGCACATGGAAGCGTTCTTTTTCGGCGAACAGGCCCAGATCCCTGGTTATGTACCGCCGAAGCAGGGGTAGCAGAGCGCTGAACGAGTGTAGCGCCGGATCCTTGAGTCGGCCGCACACGCACGATTGCTGGACGAAGACGTCGGACTGGGACGCCCGACGCTACAGTGACGTACCGCTCTCGGCGCGGCGTTCGGCCTCCAAGATTCTTGCGATCTCCGGCAGCATGGCGCGGAGGGCCTGGCCGCGGTGGCTGAGCGCGTTTTTCTCCTTGGGCGGCAACTCGGCCATTGTCTTGTCGAGCTCGGGCAGCAGAAAGTGCGGGTCGTAGCCGAAGCCATTGTCACCGCGGGGCTCGTCAATGATCAACCCTTCCACGATCCCCTGCGTCTGGGCCAGCGCCGTCCCCGGGCGAGCAAAGGCCATCGCGCAGCGGAAGCGCGCCGTACGCTGTTCGAGCGGCACCCCGGCCAGCGCCGCCACCAGCTTGCGGTTGTTCGCCGCGTCGTCCCGCGGCGCGCCGGCGTAGCGGGCCGAATGCACGCCCGGGGCGCCGCCCAGGCAATCCACCTCCAGCCCGGAATCGTCCGCGAGCGTCGGCAGGCCCGTGGCCGCCGCGTAATGCAGGGCCTTGCGGCGGGCGTTTTCGGCGAACGTGGCGGCGTCCTCGACCGCTTCGGGAACGGGGGGGAAATCGTCGAGGCCGTGCCACCGCCAGCCGGCACACGCTGCGAGCTGTCGAATCTCGCGCACCTTGCCGGCGTTGTGCGTAGCGAGCAGAATCTCAGGCATGGGTGTCATTTCTCGAAGGGGGCCGCACCTTGCTCGGCCCGTGGGATCTCGACCGCGAAGGAAGTGTGCGGATCGCGATGCTCCCGGCCGGTCTTCGGGTCACGCGTGATCTCATAAAACGTGCTACCGTTGTGCAGGTTGTGCGGAAACTTGCGCTGCAACGCGAGCACGCGCTCATCGACGATCTTGGACTTCACACGGATGGCACCCGTGAGCGGGTCTGGGTACTGGAAGGTCTGGATCGCCTCCTCTGGAAACGCCCCGATGCAGACGGAGCTGTTGACGCGCCCGTGGTGGTAATACGCCTCCTCGCCCTGCTCGCGCAGCAGCTTGCAGTACTCCTCCGCCGCATATTTGCGTTGGCGCATCCCTTCCGTGTTGTAAAAGACCGCCACCTGGAGCGAGTAGTAGCCCGGCGCGTTGGACAGCAGCCATTCGGGATGGGCGCCGCGCCCGGTCGGAAGCGTGTCCATCGTTGCCAGTCGGAACGGCCAGACGGTGCGGGTACCGACGGCCGGGTCCGGCACATTCAACGATAGGCGGCGGATCAGGTCCAGGTCGTCGAGATGGCCGGGCCGGAAGGCTTCGGTACCGTTTTTCGCGTTGTAGAGACGCCGATAACGCCCGTAATAAACCACACTTTCGCCGGCCTCGTGAAAGATCCGAACGAGCTCGGGCTTGAGGCCCCCAACCTTCTTGAGCGCGTCGGCGTAGCTGTTGGCAACTCGGAACCGGTTTGGTCCACTCAGTGTGAGGCAGCGGATTGCCCACACGTCCTCGTCGTCTAGCGACGGACGCAATGCCATCTTGCCGCCTTGCACGTCGCAGCCGCCGTCAAGTAGCAGCAGCAACATCAGGCCGGGGAGCCACCCAAGTCCGACTCGTCGCGTCGTCCCTCGATTCATCGCTCAGTTTCCACCGTTGAGGTCTCGGGCCAGCGCCTCACGCTGGAGCGCGAAGATCTGCTCGATTCCCTTGCGACCCAGGGCCATCATCTCGGCCAGACACGCCTCGCTGTACGTCGCGTTCTCGGCGGTGGCCTGCACCTCGACCCACTCGCCACGCGCGGTCATCACGAGATTGCAATCGACGGCGGCGGCGACATCCTCGTTGTAGTCCGGATCGAGCACGACACTATCGTCCACGATACCGACGCTCACCGCCGCAACCGCTGTGGTCAGGACGTCATCCGTCCACAGCCCGCGGCGACGGCCGACCCGCAATGCGTCACAGAGCGCCACATAGGCACCGTTGATCGCGGCGGTCCGCGTGCCGCCGTGCGCCTGGAGCACGTCACAGTCCAGGTAGATGGTCTGCGGTCCCATCTTGGTCATGTCCACCGCTGCCCGCAGCGAGCGGCCGATCAGGCGCTGGATCTCCTGGGTGCGCCCGTCGATCTTGATGCGATTGCGCTTGCGGCGCTGCTCTGTCGAGCCGGGCAGCATTTCGTACTCGGCCGTGACCCAGCCAAACCCGCTCGCTTCGCGCCAAGTCGGCACTCCTTCTTCGATGCAGGCTGTGCAGAATACGTGCGTCCGGCCGGCGCGAATCAAGACCGACCCGGGGGGCGAGCGGGTAAACCCCCGGATGATGTCGAGGGGGCGAAGCTCATCGGGCCGGCGGCCGTCGCGTCGCATGCCAAGATTCTGCGACGATTTGACGAAAATGGCAAACTATGGTAGGGCCTGGTCAGCGAAACTCGGGGGGACGGCCACTCACTTCGTCGCGCCGTGCTGCTCGGCAGAGCATGTCTCGAGAACAACGAGCGACCGGCTCTGATTGCCGGGAAGATCCACCTAGGTATTGATCTTGTCGATGGCGACCTTGAGCATCCGCTGGCGGTGACCAAACTTCTTCATGTACCCCTTGCGGCGTTTGAGCTTGACGCCGACGACCTTCGGGGTCTTCAGTTCCTCGACGAGTTTGGCGGTGACGCTGGCGCCCTGGAGCCAGGGTGTGCCGATGCGGGCATCTTCGCCCTCGCCGACCATGAGAACCTTGTCGAACGTGATTTCGGTCTGTCCCTCGTCGAGGTCACGCCGCTCGATCAGCAGGGCATCGCCCTCGCTGACCTTGTACTGTTTCCCGCCGTCTTCGAATATCGCGTACACGGATGTTCTCTCTGCGCAATGATTCCCAACCTCAGGAGTTTAGCCGCCAGGCTCACGTCAGGCAACAGTCGCCGCTCCAGCCGGCGGGCCGGGCCATGTGAGCGTCACGATTGGGGGTGACCCCAGCATAGCGCGGGTAGTCCGGGTGTCCCGTCCGCCGCAACAGCAATCTGGCGGGCGAAGCGCCCGCCCCACCCACCAACCTCATGCTTGCCCGCCGCAGACTCAGGTTACTGAGTTCGGCGGCTCGCGGCCGGACAGGACGGCGACGACATTCTCTGCGGCCATCGCCGCCATCCTGCTCCGCGTGGTGGTGGTACCGCTACCCAAGTGTGGGAGGAGCACGACATTAGGCAGTTCCGCGAGGCCGGGAGCGAGGCGCGGCTCGTTTTCGTATACGTCGAGTCCGGCCGCCGCGATCTGCCCCGTGCGCAGCGCCTCGACGAGGGCGGTTTCATCGACGATCGGACCGCGAGCGCTGTTAACGAGGATGGCGGTTGGCTTCATGGCCTTGAACTGCGCGGTGCCGATCAGGTGATGCACCTCGGGTGTCATCGGGACGTGCAGCGAGAGCACGTCAGACTCGGCGATCAGGCGGTCCAGTTCGACGCGCTCGGCGTCGAGCTCTTGTTCGAGCTCTTCGTTGGGGCGCGTGTCCGTATAGAGCAGGCGCATCCGAAAGCCGAGCGAACGCCGGGCGACCACGGAGCCGATTCGGCCGGCGCCGAGGATGCCGAGCGTCGCGCCGTACAGTTCCAGCCCCAGAAGCTGGGTCGGTGCCCAGCCCTGCCACTTGCCGCCGCGCACCAAGCGGTCACCCGCAGCCACGTTGCGGGCGGCGGCCAGGATGAGTGCCCACACCAGGTCGGCGGTGGCTTCGGTTAGAACGCCCGGCGTGTTGGTCACGCGAACGCCACGCTGTTTGCATGCCGCCAGATCGATGTTGTCGAACCCGACGGCGTAGTTGGCGACGACGCGCAGGGACGGTCCGACGGCCTCGAGAAACTCGACGTCGATCCGGTCGCTCAGCATCGTGATCAGACCGGCGCAGCCGCGCGCCCGCGCGATAACTTCATCGCGCGGCGGCGGCTCCTCCGTGTCTATCACGTCCACGGTGAGGCCGGCCCTTGCTAACACTTCCGCTGCTGCCGGCGGCATCCGCCTAGTCAGCAAAACTCTCTTGCTCATTCTTTCTCGCTCACGCGGGGTACCAAAACGACGACGGCGGCTAGTGTGCCCAGCCGCCGAGCGTTGTCATGTGCGGTCCGTTAGCCGTCAAGCCCGCTATTTGGTCTTGAAGTGAATCTCCGCCGTCTCGCTCTTGTCGGCTCTGACGGTCAGCACAAGCTTGTATTTCAGGCCGGGTGTCAGAGCAACTCCTTCGACCTCATTGCTGGTGAGATCGAGCACTTTGAAGCCTTCGCCGGGCTTGCCGAGGTCGTATTCAGCGCCGGGCTTCATCTGCGCCTGCGGGTCGTTGGCCTTTCTCGCAACAATAGTGAATTCGGCTTGGTGCGAGTAGTCGGCTTCGAACTCCTGGAAGATGCTGACCGCCACCATTGTGATCCGGCCGAACTTGTGCGGATCCTCAATTTCAAACTTGAGCTTCGGCGAAGTTGAGACCGGTTCTTTGATCTTGAAGCGCGAGTAGCCGGTCGCCGCTTTCTTGAGCTTGCTCTGTTTGGCAGGCTCGCTGTCGAGCCAGATCTTGAGGTGGCTGTCCTTGCGCACGAGGTTCAGCCCCATGCGACCGCCGGTCATCGCGGCACCCGTAGCACTGCAACTGGTAGCCAGCATCAACAGGCCGGACAGACACGTTGCCGCTGCAGTCAGTCGCTTAATCATTGCACCAATGCCTCCTGCTTCCATGCAACCTACTTGAATTGAAAGAACATCTCCGCGAAATCTGCCAGACCGCGCTTCCAACCCCGTTGGTGCTCTCAGTTTATCCGGCGGCGTGACAAGGGCAAGCCCCGTGTGAAGTATCCCGGCCGGTGCGGCGGAGGACATCGTGCGTCGGCTACGCCAGCACTCTCGCCAGCCGCTCCAGCGCCCAGTCGAGCTCGGCTTTGGTGATGCAGAGCGGCGGGGCAAGGCGCATGGTCTGCGCGTGCGTATCCTTGCAGAGCATGCCTTCGTGCATCAGTTTCTCGCAGTATTGCCGGGCGGTGCCGGCGGATTCGTGGAACTCGATGCCGACCCACAGGCCGCGGCCGCGAATGTCCTTGACCTTGTTGGTCTTGATCGCGCGGAGCCGGTCAAGAAGGTACTGCCCCAGCTCGCGGGCATTGTTCTGGTAGCAACCGCTGTTGAGGATCTCGATCACTTTCCGGGCGATGGCGCACGCCAGCGGGTTGCCGCCGAAGGTGCTGCCGTGCACGCCGGGAGTGAACACGCTCAGGATTTCCCGCGACGACACGATCGCAGAGACCGGCATGATGCCGCCGCCGAGCGCCTTGCCGAGGATGTAGATGTCGGGTTTTACGTTCTCGTGGTCGCAGGCGAAGGTGTAGCCGGTGCGGCCCAGGCCGGACTGGATTTCGTCGGCCATGAACAGCACATTGCGCTCGGTGCACAGTTCGCGGACCTGCTGCAGGTATCCGTCGGGCGGAACGATGATGCCGGCCTCGCCCTGGATCGGCTCCACCAGGAAGCCAACCGTATTGTCGTCGATTGCGTTGCGCAGCGCGTCGATATCGCCGTAGTCAATGATCTCGAAGCCCGGCGTGAAGGGGCCGAAGCCCTCGCGACAGAGCGAATCGGTGCTGAAGCTCACGATAGTCGTCGTGCGGCCGTGGAAGTTATCCTTGCAGCAGATGATCTTGGCCTGGTTGGCCGGGACGGCCCTTTTCGTATAGCCCCACTTGCGGGCGGTCTTGATCGCCGTCTCGACGCCTTCGGCGCCGGTGTTCATCGGCAGGACGGCTTCCATGCCGCAGAGCTCGGCCAGTTCGGCGCACATCGGCCCGAGCTGATCGTTGTGGAACGCGCGCGAGGTGAGCGTGACCTTGCCGAGCTGCTCTTTCGCGGCGGCGATGAGCTCCTTGTTGCAGTGGCCGAAATTGACCGCCGAGTACGCCGCCAGCATGTCCATGTAGCGCTTGCCGTCAACATCCTCGACCCAGATGCCGTCGGCCTTGGCGACGACGATCGGGAGCGGGTGGTAGTTGTGCGCGGCCGCACGCTCGACGATTTCAATATGTTCCGCGCCGGTCATGGGTACTGCACTTGTAGTTTGCGTGGTCATCACACGGTTCCCTTTCCAAGATACCTCGCTTGGCAGCTTGCACATCGCGCCTGCCGGCGTGGCGCTGCTCCGCCGATTGCCGACTGTGCCAACTCGCTTCCTCAGTGAAGGCGCGGTACGCGGCCTGCTGGGGTCTAATCAGTCACGGCACTATACTCAGGCCTGCACGGGTGGATCAAGGTACTCAGGTTACAGTGTTGAAGGCCGAAGTGTGTCGAAACTTGGGGCAATCTCCGGGGCGGCAACTTCAAAAAGGCCGGCTCACGGCATTTTACCGCTAACGTGGAAGAGGGGTGGCCTTGTGTCGAATACCGAACCGATGACGTCGCGTGCTTTGGCTGTCACGGAAGACAGTCGGGGCGGGATCTCCGTGCTCTTATGCAGGGGATCGGGCCAGCGGCGGCTGCGAGCTCGGCCATCGGCTCGTCGAAGCACGGCGTCGGGTTGCGGCGGCCTCTTGACGGTGGCGGGAACGGTTGGCTGTGTGGCTGCTTGCGCGACGCGGAATGTTGCCGTCGCCGATTGTGAACATCGTTCACGCATCGCGGTCTTCGACTGCTTCGGGTGATTTGCGAGCGACGCTCGGTTCGATAAGCTAGAATAGAGTTTTGCTCGCCCCGAACACTACAGTGGGGAGTATGCAACCGATGCAAGTGGCAGGCGACCCGCAGGAGAACACCACGCGAGGAGCGCCTGGCCGGCTGAG
>JBHHZX010000117.1:0-10220 GCA_046758265.1 Phycisphaerae bacterium | reverse complement strand
CCCGCCCGCGTCTGGATGCTGCGCCAGCTTGCGCACATCGGCGGCGAAGAATCCGTCGCCAAGCTGACAGAACTGCTCGACGACGAGGATCCCCGAATCCGCGAGTTGAGCCGCAGAGCGTTGCAGAACAACGCCGCCGCGGCCGCGGCACACGCGCTCCGAACGGCGCTCGACCGGGCAGCCGAGCCGTCCTGGCAGATCGCACTAATCAACGCTCTGGCCGCGCGGCGGGACGAGGCCAGCGTTTCACGGCTCGCGGAGTTGGCACAGGCCGTGGACGGCTCGGTAGCGACGGCAAGTATTGCTGCGCTGGGGGATATCGGCGGAGACATGGCCACCCGGTCGCTTTACGCCGTTTGGCGCGGCCAGGGCAGCACCCGCCGCGCCGCCGCCGCCGGTGCCCTCATCCGCATCGGCCAAAGACTGGCTGCTAGCGGAGTGCGTGAGCCGGCGGCGACAATCTTCGAGGACACGTACGGGTCGAGTATCCCCGCGCGCCTGCGCGTTGCGGCGTTGCACGGCATGGTGATTACCCGCGAAACGAAAACCATACCGTTGCTGCTGGAACTGCTGGACGGCCGCGACCCGCGGATGGCGGTGACCGCGGCGCGCTTCTTGGAGGAAATCCCCGGCTACGCAGCTACGCGAATGCTGATACGTGCATTCGACAAAGCATCGCCGACGGCTCAGGCGCTTCTGCTGGGCGTGTTCGCCGCCCGCGCCGATACCATTGCACGCTCGACCGTAGAGCGTGCCGTCGAGAGCGAGGACGACGCGGTCCGGGTCGCCGCGCTGCGGGCTTTGCAGCACGTGGGCAGCGAATCGACGATCGTGTTGCTGGCAGAAGTGGCCGCCCGGAGCGTCGGCGAAGAGCGCGACGCCGCGCGAAAAAGCCTCGATCTGCTGCGCGGCGAAGCCGTCGATCGAAGAATCTTGATTGCCGTGCAGTCCTCGTCGCGAAATCCAGCGGTCCTCTGCGAATTGATTCGGAGCCTCGCGGCCCGCTGGTACCGCCCGGCAATCCCGGCCTTGTTCCAGGCTTCGAAGGCCGACCAGGAATCGATTCGCGTGGCGGCGTTCGAGGCGCTCGGCACACTGGCCTCGAAGAGTGATTTGCCAACACTGGCCCTGCGTCTCGTGAACGTGAGCGGTGAGGAGGCGCGGGAAGCCGCCGAAAACGCCGTGGTCAAAACGTCATTGCGAATCGACGACGTGGAGCAGCGCGCCGAGCCCGTGCTGGCGGTGCTCGACGATACGGTCGGAGCCCTCAAAGCGTCCTTGGTTCGGGTGTTGGGCCGGATTCGCGGAGGTCGCGCCCTGGACGCGATTCGCGCCGCCCGGCAGGTCGAGGATGCCGACGTGGTCGATGCGGCTGTGCGCGCCCTGGCCAGTTGGCCCGACCCCGAAGTTACTGGCGACCTGCTCGACGTCGCGCGAACCAGCCCCAGCGAAACGCACCGCGTATTGGCATTGCGCGGCTATGTGCGTCTGGTACGACTGCCCGACGAACGCGAGCCCGTGGAAACGTTTCAGATGCTCGAAAAAGCGATGGCCCTTGCCGGGCGGCCAGAGGAAAAGAAGCTCGTGCTCGCCGGGTTGGCCGACGTCAGACATCTCAACGCGCTGGCCACGGCGGAGTCGTTGCTCAACGACCAGGCCCTGCGCGCCGAGGCGGCCGTCACCATGCTCACGATCGCCCGGGCGCTGGCGGCCGAAGAGCGCACCGCAGCTCTGGCAGCGATCGAGAGAGTGCATGCCGCACCCGTCGGCGAAAAAGTCCAACAACAGGTGCAGCAAGCGTCCGAATTCATCGAGCGCTTCCGGGGTTACAGTGCGGCGTGGGTGATCTCGGGACCCTACCAGGAGGAGGGGAAAAAATCCGCCGACCTGTTCTACACGGCCTTTCCGCCGGAAGTGCCGGACGCTCCCGACGTCGAATGGACCCCTCTGGCCGTCAACAACCACGACAACCCCTGGATCTTCGACCTGTCCCGGGCGATCGGCGGCGTGAGTCGCTGCGTCTACGCAAAAACGAGCGTCTGGTCCGCCCAGGAGCGGGAGGTGCGCCTGGAAATTGGCAGTGACGACGGCGTCAAAGCCTGGCTCAACGGGCAGCTGGTGCACAGCAATCCCACCTACCGCGGCCTGACGCCTGGTGAGGACCAAGTCGGGGTCACCTTCCGAGAGGGTTGGAATACGCTCGTGCTGAAGATCGTGCAGGGCGGCGGCCCGTGGGGTTTTTGCGCGGGCTTCAAGTCAGTCGGTGGCGGCACGCTCGAAGATTTGAAATTCAAGCCCGAGTAGCCCCAGCGGACGATGGTCTCGCGCGGCCTGCGCGGAGTGGGCCGCGACGACACGTGCGAGCTTGGCGCGCGCGCTACCTGGTGCGTCGGAGCAGAAGGGCCAGCACGCCGCACGTCAGCATTACCGTGAGGCTTGCTCCCGGCTCGAGGACCGGTGCCGCCACTTGATCGAGCATGTCGTTGCGGCCGCGATCGTCGCCGTCGAGATCGTAGCCCAGCTCCCGGACGTAGATGGTGTGGCGGGAGACGGGAGTAAGCGTCAGCACGGCTCTGATTCCGCCTTGATCGTCGGTCTCGGTGAAGAGGGGCGCAAGGACATCGCGCACGCCGTCGCTGCCCCAGTCATCCACACGCGTCGCTGCGAGCGTAACGTCGCTCGGGGCGACGATGTTGCCCACACCCTCGGTCCGAGAACCAGATGGATGCCAAGCTGTGCCTGAGGAAGAAAGCGCTTCGGAAATGGCGGGGTGGTCCGCCTCGCTGGTGGACGACATGGGCACCGATGTGAAGTCGGCCAGCGTCGCCGACGTGGCGCCCGCGAGGACGGCGAATGTTGTCGCGCATGTTGTCAAACGTGTGAGCGGGGTTGTCATTTGCCAGTCTCCTTCGTCGTGCGCCGCTCCTTCGGGTCGTTGCCGCGGTCGGCGAACGTGACTGCGCACAACCGGATTGAACGGACGCGCAGCGCGCGGTGCCCGCGGCGCCCATCATGGGCCGCGTGGCAACCCGCCTATCTGTCCCCTTTTTCAACGGACTCCTATGGAAGAGATGGCAAACGTTTACGCGGCGCGGCAACAGAAACGCGCGGCGGCCGGCCTGGCTCCCGCGCCATCGCGTGTTTACCGGACCGGCAGACAATTGGGCCGCGCCACGGCTGAGCCGCGCCCGACCGGGTTCGACGGGTCCGCCACGTTACTCTTGCTCGGGGAACCGCAAGTGTATCCCGATCTTGTAGCCGCCCACCGTCTGTGTGCTGTGTGCTACCTGTCCGAGCAGCGCGAACGTGTCATCTTCCAGTGTTACTTCTATCCATACCGGTATGGACAGCGGGATAGGCGTATGACTCCTGGCCATCAACCCGTCAGCAGAAACCTGGAGCAGGGACGCGGTGAGGGTACGCGGCGTGCCGTCTTCCTTGTAATGCAAGCGCACAACGCCGAACCGGAGGCCGTAGCGCCGGGACTTGCGCCGGATGGGCGGTTCGACTTCGGGGCTGACGCAGCGGGACAGGATCTCCAGCCAGCGATCACGCGCTAACATATTCAGTTGCCCTGGCGGATGTCCGCCCATCTTCGGAAGTCCTCCGGACGGCAGTGGTCCCCGCTTGTGCTTTCGGACAGGAACGGCGGTCGCTTCAGCGTACGCCCGCGCGGCGGGGCGCAATGAGCGGGGCCGCCCTCTAGGTTTTCGAACTAAACCATTCCCTGCTTTAGGTCGATGCTACCGAAGCGGCTGCCGCTGCGTGGACAGCCGAGTTGCTCGATATTATCGGCTCAGGATCTGCGAGGTACTGCCGTAATGCGTGCCGTTTGCATTCATCGCCTGCCGGAGATCAAAGCGGGGTCGATTCCCGACTTCACCATTGCGGCTTGCACGACGGCGCGCAAGGAGCTCCTGACCGCGCTCGGCACGCTGGATGTCGCGGCTCTGGTTCTGGATCTGGACCAACCCGACGCCATCAACACCATCATCGAGGTGCGGGAGCTCAAGCCGGACCTGGGCATCGTCGGGGTCACCGCCGGCCACGACGTCAAGCACGTGATCGGCGCACAACGGGCAGGTTGCACCCGGTTTGCGACGCGGCCGCTCGACACGGACGATCTGGCAGTGGCGCTGCGTCAGGCTATCAACCGACCCGGCGAGACTCCCAGCGTGAGCCGCACCATTACTGTGCTGGGAGCGATCGGCGGAGCCGGCAGCACCACCATCGCCTGCCATCTGGCGGTGGAATTGGCCCAGTTCACCGCGAGCCCCACGGCTGTGTTTGATCTTGACTTCGAGTTTGGCGGCGTGGCCCGCGCCTTCGACCTGGACGCGCGGTACAGCATCGCCGACCTAGCCAGCGCCGGGGCCGTGGATTCGTTTTTGCTCGAGAAAACGGGGGTGAAGTTGCGGTCGGGTGTCTACGCCTTCGCCCGGCCGAGCAACGTCCGGGAAGCCCATGAGATCGACGAAACGGCGGTCGCCATGATCCTGCGGGCGGCCAGCCAGACGTATCGTTATGTTGTGCTCGACGTTCCACATCGGCTCGACCCGGTTACCGGCGCCGCCATTGAGAATTGCGACAAGCTGCTGCTCGTCCTGCAACTGACGGTGCCCAGCGTGGACAACGCGCGGCGGATCATCGACGCCGTCAGCGCGAAGGGCGTTCCGGAAGATCGGATCGAGATCATCATCAACCGCTACCGTAAGAACATGCACAGTTGCACCATCGAGATGATCGAGAAGCAGTTGCGCCAAAAGGTGCTAGCGGTTGTCCCCAGCGATTATCAGTCTGTGCACAACGCGATTGACGTCGGCAAGCCGCTCGGAAAGCGGAGTTCAGTCCGCGGCGCGATTCGCGAGGCAGCCATCCGCTTGGCGGATCAAGATGCCCCACGCGAACGTAATAGCTGGCTGGCCAAACTTGGCCTGGGGCCCTGACGCCCGGCCGGCCTGCTCCAACCCCTCGCGTTCCTTTGTTCCTTGATCCATGTCTCGACACGCCGCTCGAGGATCGTCAGCGGCAACGCGCCCCCGCCGAGCACCACGCGGTGAAACTCGCGCGCGGCCTCGGCGCCCGCCGGTCGGGAGCGTTTCGCCGGATGCGGCCGCCGTCATGCCGACGAGTTTACCCCTGGGCTACCACGACTTCATCAGCGCGAAGCCGGTAGCCCCGGTTTGCGGGTCAGCGAACGGCACCACCGTCATGCCGAAAAGCTCGGGGAATTGGGCCTTTTCGTCGCGGGCGATCGATGTGCCCACAACGTACCCCAGCATCGCACCGAAGACGACATCGGAAAGATCGTGCGTGCGCGAGTCAATCCGCTGGTAGCCGACCAGCCCCGCCAGTGCCAGCGACGGTACGCCGACCCACGGCCCGTAATACTCGCTCAGCACGGCGGCGACCGTAAAGGCGCTTGAGGTATGGCCGCTCGGCCAGGCGTACCGGTCATTGTCGGGCCCGCGGGTGTTGGTGGCGGCCTTGAGCGCCAGTGTCGTCACGCCGTTGACTGCCAGCGCCTGCGTCAGCGCCTTCGCAACTTCATGCTGTTTGACGTCCCTGGTGAGAGTACTGGTTAGCCAAAGCACGCCGGTGCCGGCGAAGTGCGTGCCCGGGTAGCCCAGGATCTGGATGGTCTCGTCCATGTCGCCGAGCTGGCGGTGGCCGCGGACGCGGCTGCGGACCGTGCCGTCCACGCCGGTCTCGCGGATGGCGATGCTGGCGCCCATCGCCGCAGTCAGGACCAGAGCGTTCTCGAGATCCCAGAACGAAGTCTTGAAGCCGCGCCAGAAGTCGCGTTTGCCGAGCGCCAAGGCCTCATGCCCCATCTGGTGCCAGAGGTCCTTGCGCCAGTAGCCTTCGGGGGCCTCCGGGCGGTCGCTGAGGGCGGAGGCGGTCGGTCGCGTTTCAGGCGACGCCGTCTGCTCCTGCGGCGCCAGGCCAAGGGTGAAGTATGAGAATGTTGGATCGCTTTCGGTCCTCCCCGTCACGCTTTCGGTGGCCCCCGTGATGCCATACCATCCGGCCAGCCCGGCTTCGGCATGCCGCCACGGCTGTACGCTCCTGGTGCTCTGCAACTGCGCGGCACTTGCGGCGGTGTAGCGCTGGATCGCGTCGCGCACGGTCAGTTCGTCAGTTAGCGCTCGGTTCGTCGTGCATCCGGCTGCCAGCAGCGGCGCCGACGTTGTGATGCCGACCAGCAGGGAGGCGATTCTTCGTGTATGCGTCCGTTTCAATGTCAGGCTCCCAAGACTGCGCTTGCCAATTCCAAATGTCGCGGCATTCTAACGGTTGTCTGCGCCAGGGACACGCTGGCGACGTCCGGTGTTTTGTTTGGCATTCGGTGGTGGTACTATACAGATGCGGGGATGAGCGAGGAGTGCCATGCCAATCAAGCATCCAAAGCGGATCTCGCTCGCCAACCTTCCGACGCCGCTCGTACGGCTCGAACGCCTCGAACGCGAGCTTGGCGGCGCCGCAATCTGGCTCAAGCGCGATGATCTGACCGGGCTCGAGGTCTCAGGCAACAAGGTTCGCAAGCTCGAATATGTCGCCGCCGACGCACTCGCCCGCGGCTGTGACACGCTCGTCACCGAGGGAACGCCGCAGTCCAACCATTGCCGCGCGACGGCGGCAGTTTGTGCAAAGGTCGGCCTGCGTGCGCACTTGTTGTTCCGGCCGAAGCCGCCCGCCGGTCCGCCGCAGGGCAATCACCTCTTAGACGCGCTTTTTGGTGCCGAAGTTAGTACGTATTCGCGCGAAGAGTTTGACGCCGAGCACGACCGCATCGTGGCCAGCGTGCTACGCAGCATCGAGGCTGCCGGCCACAAACCGCGCTTCACCCCGGTCGGCTCGTCCGAACCGCTGGGCTGCTGGGGCTACATCCGGGCGGCGGCGGAACTGGCCGACCAGCTTAACCAGGTCGGCGTCGGCGAGTGCGACATCGTCCTACCGATCTCCTCCGGCGGGACGTACGCCGGCATTTTGCTCGGCAAGTGGCTGCACCAGCTCGGCCACTGGAATGTCTGGGCCGTGCCGGTCAGCGACGACGTCGCGTATCACACCCGTGTGATCGCCGAGCTCTGTCGCGGGGCGATCACGCAATTCGAGCTGCCGACGGAGTTCCGCGAAGCAGAACTGCACTTCATCGACGGCTACGTCGGCGAGGGCTACGCGATTCCATATCAGCAGGAGATCGATGCCATCCGCCTACTCGCGGGCACCGAAGGCATCGTGCTCGACCCGGTTTACACCGGCAAAGCCTTCAGCGCGCTGCTCGACGGCGTACGTCAAGGACGTTTCGGCAAGCAGCGCCCCGTCGTCTTCATCCACACCGGCGGCATCTTCTCAAACTTCGCCTGGCCGCAGTTACTGGTGAAAGGCGTTGCTATCTGATCCAGCGGGCCGCTCGCGCGCGGATCGTGGGGGATCACGACGAATCACCGTGCCGGGGCGAGCGCATAAAAAAAGCGACGCGAGGTATCGCGACGGACTCGTGGGGTCCTCCAGAGTCTTCGAGTTCGCTGCTCGAGACGCTGGCGTTGCCGCCGACGACTCGTCCTCTTGTGGGCTTGACGTCTCGTCCAGAGTTTCTCGCCCGCCAAAGTACCGCCCGTATTGGTTAGGCGCTTCCGCTTTGCCGTTGGCCGTTGCCTCGACTGTGCGGTTTTCCTTTGCCGGACCTCGGAGATCGACGATTAAACCGACCTACCGAATCCTCTCTTCGAGTTCGCCTCCCTCTAGAGTTTTGCCCAGCGAACTCTAGCCGGCCTGCCACAGCGAGCCGGCTCCTCTCTTGGACTTTCTTTCCCTTCAGCACGTCAGGGTTCGGAAGTCCACTGGCCGCGGGGTTTCCACGTCCCGCTACGTTCCGCCTTCAGGGTTTGGCTACCCTCTTGACGGCTTACTCCTTCCGAGCCCGTGTCGGGCTTGTTTCGTCCCGACGGCGCTCCTGGGATTCACCCTTCGGAGCTTTCCCCTCTCGAAAGGTATCCGAACGTTTCCGCCCGGAAGAACCCACCTGCCGTTTCTCCGACCGGTAGCGCTGCCGCCGAAGCGACAACCCGTCCCGGAAGGCCGCGGCTCCTGGGCTTTGACCCTTCCGAGAGTCCCTTGCGGCCCGGGCGTGTGTTTAACACCCCGGCCCGCCGGCTGCTCTCTTGGGTTTTTGCCCTTCCAGGGCACACCAGCGAAAACCTTGAATCGGGGGTTGACCCGATCTCCTCTCACGCGCTTCAACGAGCCGTCCCCGGAGGGAGGGGTCAGCCGGCGCCTCAGAGTATCGATCGGCTCTCGCTTGGCCTCGCTCGCCCCCGCCGGAAAACCGACGGGAACGCGCCAGGCGACCCTCTTAGGGTCTGCGCACCGGCTCGCTCCTGAACATTCGGGCGAAGGTTCTCGCGGGCTATGTGTTCACCTCACGCTGTGCCGTGCATTGCTGCCGACAAACCAGCAGTCTTTGAGAGGTCCCAACGCCCTGCCGGAGCTGTCCAGGATCGGCTTAAGGTGCCGAACCGTCGCGACCTCAACGTCGCATCTAAAACATAACCCACAAAACAGTTGCAGGCAAACGAAGTCAGCCGCTGCAACGTCCTTGACAGGGTGTCAATAACCAGTTGCGCTCCCTGGTGAAATGCTAAGTCTCGGTGAGCGTATCGTTAGTAAATCAGGTAGACGCACTAACTAATATTGCCGTTTCGCCGAGATTTTTCTAGCATGACACCAGACTGACAGGGTCCTTGGTAGCCATTGACCGATGGGCCGCCTCGTGCCGATTAGAGCAGATTAGCCGCTAACTCGGCCAGCGGGCTACGCTCACCCTTGTGCAGCTCGATGTGCGCGGCCAGCGCCTGCGACCGGAACCGGTTTACCAGATACGTGAAGCCGTTGCTGTCGGCGTCCACGTAGGGGTTGTCGATCTGATAGGGGTCGCCGGTCAGGATGACCTTTGCCGCGCGCCCCATCCGCGTGATAACGGTCTTTACTTCCAGCGGCGTCAGGTTTTGCGCCTCGTCAATGACGACGAAGCGGTTCGAAATGCTGCGGCCCCGGATGTAGGTCAGAGGCTGGATTTCGATCAGGCCGGTGCGGATCAGCGCGGGGCAGTCGCGCTGCCCCTTGATTGGACCGCCGGCGTCCATCAGGAACTCGACCGTGTCGGTGATCGGCTTCATCCATGGTTCGAGCTTTTGATCGACGTCGCCGGGCAGGTAGCCGAGGTCGCGACCGAGGGGGAAGATCGGGCGAGTGACGAGCACGCCCCGGTACCGCTTGCGGCGGACCGCCAGCTCGATCGCCGCTGCCAGGGCCAGCAGCGTCTTGCCGGTACCGGCCTTGCCCATCAGCGTGACGAGCTTGATCCTTTCGTCGAGCAGCGCGTCGATGGCGAAATACTGCTCCTTGTTTCGCGGGGTGATACCCCAGAGCGTGTCTTTCGCCTCGTGGAGCGGCACGAGATGCGGCACCTCCACGTCGGCCCGCGCCAGTACGGAGCCCGGGGCCCCGTTCTCGGCCCGCAGGAGTACGTATTCGTTCGGCGAGAGCTTCAGCTCGGGGACCGCAAGTCGTTTGGTCTTGCGAAACTCCGCCAGACGTCGCGGGGCGACCGCGTGCTCCACCTGCCCGGTGTAAAGCTCGGAAAGCCGAATCCGGTCCGATTCGTAATCCTCGGCGCGCAGGCCGGCGGCGTCGGCGCGGATCCGCAGGTTGATGTCTTTGGTGACGATGATCACGGGCGTGTCGGGCTCAGCTTGCTGGACGGCCTGGGCGACACGCAGGATTTCGACGTCGGCGTGACCATTCCCTTCCGCCAGGACGTGGTCGGGCTCGCAATAGACCGCCAGCTTGCCCCCGTTCTCGAGGTCCACTCCGCAAGCCAGGCTCTGTTTGCCGCGGAGGGAATCGAGCAACCGCACGACGGTGCGGGCGTTGAAGCCGCGATCGGTCCGCTCTTTCTTGAAGCGGTCGAGCTCGCGGAGGACCCCGACGGGAATGATGACGGTGTTATCGGCAAACTGAAAGATCGATTGCGGGTCGTGGATCAGGATGTTTGCATCGAGTATGTAGTTTTTTCGCATGATAGCGGCAACTATAGCACCGCGCAGGCGGCGGGCAAGCGGGACAGGCACACCGCGAGCAGGCTCGGTGTGGCGTGGCTGAGGGTTGGGGGAGCCGTGCGCAGCGACCCGTCGGTCGCGGTCACTGCGGATCTGAGC
>JBHHZX010000116.1:0-10226 GCA_046758265.1 Phycisphaerae bacterium | reverse complement strand
CGGGGTCCTGCGCGACGTCGCGCACCTCATGACCGGTAAGGATCTGAACGGCGGCGTGATCGGTATCGCCTGGCTCGGTGTGATTTGCAACACGAGCCAAGGCTACGGCTTGTCCCAGTCGCGCTTCACGGGCAACTTCACAAACCGCGTGGGTCTGACGGCGCACGAGGTCGGCCACAACTGGGACGCCGTGCATTGTGACGGCGATGGTGACTGTTTCATCATGTGCTCGGGGCTGGGCGGATGCGCCCATAACGTCACGCGATTCGGATCCCGGTCAATTGGGGATATCGTCCCGTTTCGCAACACGCGCCCGTGCTTGACGGAGAACGGGCCGACGTTTCTGACGCAGCCGACGCCGTCCCAACGCGTCTGCGCAGGCGACCCGCTCGTCTCCCTGAGCGTGGAGGTAAGCGCTTTCATACCCGAGTACCAGTGGCGCAGAGGCACGGAGGTGTTGGTGGACGACGGCGTACACATCTTCGGGGCGACGGCGGCGTCGCTGCTGATCGTTGATGTGACCGAGGCCGATGAGGCCAGCGACTACAACTGCGTCGTGACCGACGCGGCCACCAACTGCTCGACTACCTCCGACGATGCGGAGATCGTCGTTGACAGCGTGCCGGTCATCATAGCACAGCCGCAAGACCGGACCGCGACCGAAGGGGACCTGGTGTCGTTCGCGGTCACTGTGGAAGACGCATTCTTCATGAGCTTTCAGTGGCGCAAGGACGGCGCGCCGCTGTCCGATGACGGCCACTTCTTCGGCACGGACACCGCAACCGTGTCGATCTTTCCGGCCGAGCTCGACGACGCGGGCGCTTACGACTGTCTTATAACGTCGCTGTTGGGCGCCCAGTGCTCCGTGACCTCGGACACCGCCACGCTCACCGTCAGTCCCGCCGGCAGCGATTGCGCGGAAGACCTCGACGGCGACGGGGACATCGATCTGTCCGATCTGTCGGCGCTGCTTGCGAACTACGGTATGACGAGCGGGGCCAATCCGGAGGACGGGGACATCGATGGCGACGGTGACGTCGACCTGTCCGACCTGTCGGCCCTGCTTGCGGTTTACGGGACGGTCTGCGAGTAGGCTTGCCGGCACAGCCGCTGGACGACGTTGTTCGGGTCGTTCTGGTCGTCATCGACTACCGCTTTGGCAGTATTCCACGTGCCGGAAGTGAGGCTCACGGAGTTCGTGGACGTCGCCACGGGAGTGATCTTCCCGTCGTCCTTGCGCCGGTTGAGCCGGGCCTTACCGTCCGAGGAGCGGAGCTGGATCGCCAGGAAGTTCCCGCGGTCAAGCCAGCCCTTGACCCAACGCTCCGAGCGAAGCTCGGCATCGCTTGGCGATGAGTGCCGCACGGCGGCACGCGTTGTGTCAAGGGCCAGCGGACCAGCAAGCCAAAGCCGAAAGAGCATGCTTACGCGCTGCGCGTGAAAGCGCGGCACCCGGCGCCGTTTGCCCGGCGCAGACCTGAACCGACGTTGCAACGCAGACGACAGCCGGCACATGAAGTACGTTAGAACGCATGGCTGCTATCACTCTTCGGGCCGCCGACGGTGTAGAACTCCTGGAGCAGGTAGTAGTAGTCCTGCCCGGTCGTCGCGTCGTGCATCAGCAGGTGCTCGTCCACGTACAGCGGCCCGGCCACAAAGTAGCGCCGCAAGGTCTGCTGGCCGGTGGCCTCGTCATAATCGAACTCTGCCAGCACGCGCCGGCCGTCATAATAGTACAGCGTGTCGTCGGTGATTTGCTGGTATTTATCGAGATACGTGGCCCGGATCCGCCGGCCGAGCGCGTCGTAATCGAACAGCGCCAGCGTTCGGAAGGGGATCAGGTCGCCACCGAAACTCTCCGGGCCCACTCCGCCGCCGCCGGCACACCCCCGCTTTCCACACAACACTTTTCCCCAGCGAGACTTACAGCGGATTGCCTCTGCCGCCGCCTGCCGGTAGTGCAAAAACCTGGGCGCGACCGGTTAACTCCTCGTGTCGCCAACGCTTAGCGACGGACAGGCCATGTCCGCGAAGAGCCATTTTGTTCCGTGCGCGCTTCACGGGGGCGCGTCCCGGCGTGCCGGCCTTCGCGTGCGGACCGGTCCGCCCCCGCGGCGCGGCGGCCGGTCAGTTCACACGGACGGGAGTTTGGCGCATAATACGCAAGCGCGGGCGCCGCCGATGCTCCAGGGCGCCCTGGGCATACGTCGCATGGAAGTGAGCGTATGGTTCAGGCCCACTTCAGTAATTAAGTCGCTGATGGCCGGCGCCTTCATTCGCTTCCTGCCAACCGTTCGTCATTCGTCCGAAGTGGGGTAACGCATGGGAACAATGCCGTGCAAGGTGGCGCGTGAATCGACGACGCTTCCAGATCCGCGTGCTCACGATTCTCTGAATTCGGTTGCTTT
The DNA here is from genome assembly GCA_046758265.1 of Phycisphaerae bacterium. Lineage (GTDB taxonomy): Bacteria > Planctomycetota > Phycisphaerae > UBA1845 > Fen-1342 > JALSRY01. Next base: position 7,818 of record JBHHZX010000116.1, on the reverse strand, counting down.
CATCGGAACGTACCTGCCCCGCGCGTGCGGGATTGCGACATTTACGACGGAGCTTTTGCACGCCATATCCGCCGAGGCGCCCGCAACGCGCGTCATCGCCGCCGCGCTCAACGACCGCTCCGACGGCTACGATTATCCACCTGAAGTGCAGTTCGAGATCGCACAACAGCGGCTGGCTGACTATCGGCACGCCGCCGAGCAACTGAACGTCAATTGTTTTGACGTCGTGTGTGTGCAGCACGAGTACGGCATTTTCGGCGGAAGCGAAGGCGATCATATCGTCAAACTGCTCGGCGAACTGCACATGCCGGCCGTCGCGACGTTTCACACGATTCTCAAGGATCCCTCACCTGAGCAAAAGCGCGTGCTGCACGAGTTGGCCGGAGCCTGCGACCGCGTGGTGGCCATGAGCGAAACCGGGCGGCGTTTCCTCCGAGAAATCTACGATATCCCTGAGCGCAAGATTGAATTGATTCCGCACGGCGTACCGGATACGCCGTTCGTCGACTCGATTTTCTACAAGGATCAATTCGGCCTCGCCGGCAGGAGGGTCGTTTTGTCCTTCGGGCTGCTCTCACCGAACAAGGGCATTGAGGCGATGCTTCGGGCGTTGCCACGGCTGGTGGAGCGACATCCGGACGTGGTGTACGTGGTGCTTGGCACGACACACCCGCAGATCAAGAAAGCGCACGGCGAGTCGTACCGGCTGAGTCTCCAACAACTGGCGCAGAAACTCGGTGTGGACGATCACCTGATCTTTCGCGACCAGTTCGTGGAGCTTCCTGAACTCTGCGAATACCTCGGTGCAGCCGACGTCTATGTGACGCCCTACCTGAACGAGGCGCAAGTCACGTCGGGTACGCTCTCGTATGCGATGGCCGCGGGGAACGCGATTGTATCGACGCCCTACTGGCACGCGGCCGACATGCTGGCAGAGGGCCGCGGCCGGCTGGTGCCTTTCAACGATTCGGGCGCGCTGGCAAGGGAGATCAACAGCCTGCTGGACGATGACACGGAGCGGGTCGCAGTTCGAAGGCGCGCCTACAACTTCACGCGCCCCCACGTCTGGAAGGAAGTGGCCCGGCGGTACCTCGCGGTGTTTCATGAAGTGCGGGAACAGCACGCGCGTGCGTCGCGGCCGTCGTTCCAGACGCGGACACTGCGCAGCAGCGCTACTCTTCTGCCAGAATTGAAGTTCGACCACCTCGAGCAGCTCACCGATGACGTCGGGATCCTTCAGCACGCCATCTACAACGTGCCTGACCGCGATCACGGGTACTGCACCGATGACAACGCCCGGGCGCTGCTGGTCGTAACGTGGGCCCCGCGCTTCATCTCTGAGACGCAGCGATTGCAGGAACTCAGCGGTCTGTATCTCAGCTTCCTGCGGCACGCCTTTAATCCGGATACAGGCCGGTTCCGCAACTTCATGAGTTACGATCGTCGCTGGCTTGAGGAAAGCGGATCGGAGGACAGCCATGCCCGAGCGCTTTGGGCCCTGGGGGAAACCGTGGCGACAACGGCTGACGTGCATAAATGCTGCGTGGCCGCGCTGCTGCTGCGGCGCGGACTGCCGGCAATAGAGCAAATGCGCTCCCCGCGCGCCGTGGCCCATGCCTTGTTGGGTATTGATGCCTACCTGAGGGCTTTCGTAGGAGACGAGGCAGTTCGGCGGACGCAGGAGTCCCTGGCCAAGCGGCTGCTCGACATGTATCGCGAGCACGCGAGCGGCGAATGGCCGTGGATAGAGGACACGATTACCTACGCCAATGGCACGATTCCGCAGGCGTTGCTGACGGCGGGGCGGTCGCTCGAACGGGATGACATGTGGAAAACCGGGCTGCGCGCGCTTGAATGGTTGCTGACAATCCAAATCGAGGAAGGTCGGTTTGTTCCGATCGGCAACAACGGTTGGTATCGGCATGGAAGGGAACGAGCGCGGTTTGATCAACAGCCGATCGAGGCCGCGAGCATGATTCCGGCGTGTGTTCAGGCCTATCGCGTGACGGGACAACGCCGCTGGTTGCAGTCGGCCCAAATCTGCTTCCGTTGGTTCCTGGGTCACAACGATCTCGGTGTTCCCGTCTATGACGAAACCAGCGGTTCCTGCTGCGACGGGCTGGAGGCCACGGGCTTGAACCAGAACCGCGGAGCGGAGTCCACGCTGGCCTGGCTGTACTCCCTGATTGAAATGTATGCACTTCAGGCCGAAGGCACGCTGGGCTGGAACGACCGGGAGTCGCGAATGGAGGTCGCGCGTGGGACGGCGCCCGTCGAGACCATCGGTCCGGACCCCGACCGTATTCTTCTCAAGCCGGCACCCGCTCCTTCAAGTATTGATGTTTCTGACCAGTGAGGACGCGATACCAATCCGAGCGATGCCGGTTCATCCACATAATAGCGTCGACTTTCGCAATCGGCCCGCGTCGAATACGCTTGCGCGGGAGCGCGAACCGATGGTAACAAGGAGAATCTACGACGATGGACACGCAAGGAAGAGATGCGCGCCAGCGCCTGTTGCGGCGATACGCAGGTAATCCGGTGTTGACCGCCGGCGATTGGCCTTACTTTGTCAATACCGTCTTCAATGCCGGAGCGACGCGCCTGCCGTCGGGCGAAACGCTGCTGCTGTGCCGGGTCGAGGACTGTTCCGGCCGGTCCCACTTCTGTGTTGCCCGATCCGCCGACGGCGTGAGCAGTTGGCAGATCGATCCGGAGCCCACGCTCGAACCCGAGGACCAACAGCGCACCGAAGAACGCTGGGGCATCGAGGACCCGCGCTTGGTATGGGTACCGGAGTTGCAGCGCTACGCCATTACGTACACCTCCTATTCCCACGGCGGCCCCGGCGTTTCGCTGGCTTTAACCGAGGACTTCAAGACGTTCGAACGCATCGGAAGCGTCATGGCGCCCGAGGACAAGGACGCAGCGCTCTTGCCCGAACGAGTCAACGGACGCTGGGCCATGATTCATCGCCCGGTTTCGCCGATGGTTGGCGCGCACATCTGGATATCGTTTTCGCCGGATCTCAAGCACTGGGGCGATCACACGCTGGTGCTGCCCGCCCGGCGGGGTCCCTGGTGGGATGCCAACAGGATCGGCCTCTCCCCTCCGCTGATCCCCAGTGACGAGGGATGGCTGATGATGTACCACGGCGTGAGGCATACGCCGGCGGGTTGCCTCTATCGAATCGGTTTGGCTTTGCTGGATCGCGAGAATCCGGCCCACTGCCTGCTGCGCAGCAACCGGTGGATGTTCGGCCCCGAAGCCGAGTACGAGCGTACCGGTGACGTGGGCGACGTGGTCTTCCCCTGCGGCTACACACTCGAAGACGATGGCGACACGCTTCACCTTTATTATGGAGCAGCCGACACCTGCATTGCCCTGGCCACCGGAAGTGTCCGGAAGATGATCAGTTGGCTGAAGAAGGTGGGTATCCCGGCTCATGAAACCGGCGACTGAACACGGGATGGCCTGTGGTCGCAGCCGGAATAGCGGCCGTTAACGCCCGACGTCGACGCTCGCGCGGAAGAATCGGCCCATGCGAATTGCGATGCTGGCTCCAATTAGCTGGCCGCTGCCGCCCAGCGGCTACGGCCCCTGGGAACAGGTGGCGCACAATCTCACGGAGGAACTGGTCAAACTGGGGCACGATGTGACGCTGTTCGCGGCGGGCGGGTCACAGACCTCGGCCCGTTTGGTCGAGACGATTCCACACGCGCTCGCCACCTGGCCGGAAGCGGAGCGACGCCGACCGCGAGCGTTCGATCCGGCAACGGGCCTGCTGGAGGGACCGCCGGATGCCCGCGGCCTGGAGCAACTGCACATCGCGCGGTGTATGGAGCAGGCGGCGGCCGGCGAATTCGACATTGTCCACTCTCACCTGCACGTGCACGCACTGGTGTTTTCCCGGCTGCTTCGCTGTCCGTTGGTCTCGACCCTGCACGGGGCGGCGTGGGTGCGGGCGACCCATGCCGTCTTCCGAGCTTACAAGGACATGCCCTTCGTATCGCTTTCCGACGCCGAGCGGCAGTTTCTACCGGAATTGAACTACGTGGCGACCGTTTACAACGGCATCCGCATCGAAAACTTTCCCTTCCAGCAGAAGAAGGACGAGTATCTCCTGTTCGCCGGCCGGCTCGCACCGGAAAAGGGGGCGGCCGAAGCGGTGCAGCTCGCGCTGCGGTCCGGGCGTCGCTTGCTGATTGCCGGCATGATCGAGCCGCAGTATCGCGACTACTTCGACAGCGAGCTCAAGCCGCACATTGATGGCAAGCAGGTGGAATACCTGGGCCTGTTGTCGCAGGCGGAGCTGGCCCCGGTATACCGCAAGGCGGCCGCCGTCTTATTCCTGATCAGTTGGGCTGAGCCGTTCGGCCTGGTAGCCGTCGAAGCCCAGGCTAGCGGCACGCCACTGATCGCCACCCGTTTCGGTGCGTTACCGGAGATCATCGTCGACGGCGAGACCGGCTTCGTCGTCGATTCGCTCGACGAAGCGGTCGCAACAGCGGGCCGGCTCGACCGGATCTCACCGGCCGCCTGCCGGCGAAATGCCGAGCAGCGCTTCACCGCGACTCACATGGCCGAAGGTTACGAGGCGGTTTATCGATCGCTGATTGGGTAGACGACGCTGCGCCTGGCAGACCAGCGTGGCGCTGCCGTTGGTGCCCTGCGGCTACACCGCCGGGCGGCTGTCCGTCAGGCAGAGTTCAACCAGTTCGTCAATCGCGGCCGTGCCGACGCACATAACCTGGTCGGCGCCGCCCCAGTAGATCTTTACCGTGCCGTCGGCCTCCGGGACCGCACCGCAGGTGAAGACGACGTTGTGAACGTAGCCGGTGACTTCCCACGGATCTTCCGGCTGCAGAATCCAGCGGTCACAGACCCCCAGCACTTGCGCCGGATCATCGAGATCATGCAGCGCGACGCCCAGGCGGTAGACGCCCCCGTCCATCGTGGAGAAGGCGCCGTGGTAGATGTTCAGCCAGCCCCTCGGGGTGCGGATGGGCGGTGCACCCGGGCCGATCTTCATCTCGTCCCAATGGTATTCGACCGGCTTGATGACGAGTCGGGAATTGCCCCAGTGGATCAAGTCCGGCGAGTAGCTGATCCAGATGGACCACTTGGAGATCTCGCTGTGTGGTCGATCGAGCCGGGCATAGTGGGGGCGTCCGGTTCGGGGGTCCGGAAACATCTCCGGGAAAATGGCCGCATTGCGCATGTCGGCCTGACTGACCAGCGCGACGCGCTCGACACCGACCCAATCGCGCGTCTTGGCCAGAGCGATTCGCACGCCGTGCCGTGAATAGGCGCTATAAGTTATCAGAAACTCATCATCGATTTTCGAGATGCGCGGGTCCTCGACGCCGTATGCCTCGTACTCGGCGAAGACGCCTTTCCGGGCCGGGATCATGAATGGCTCGGGACGCGGCGTGAAATTGTACCCGTCATCGCTCTCGGCCAAGCCCAGAATCGACCGGCCGTTGTCGCGATGCGCGCGGAACAGCATGAGATACCGCCCGTTATGCTTCGTGACGCCGGCGTTGTGCACTGTCTGGACGGGGTAGGGAATAGCTGCTGGGGTGAGGATCGGGTTGCCCGCGTAACGCTCGACGATCGGGTCGGCCGTCATGACATCTCCATTTTTTGGAGTTCCCGTCGCACCCGACCACGAGGTCGGCAGGTTGGGCTGTCCGGTCGTCCCTGTGGGGGGACGAACCTCAGTCAAGTTCTGCGAGTCCCGACCGATATAATCCCTGGGCTTCCACGAGTTGTCCAATGGCGGCATGAGAGGGGTGCATGAGAATGTCGGCCGGTGCGCACCGCAAGAATTCCACTGTAGCCGCGGTACCTCGCGTCGGGGGCGCCACACCGCTGCTGCGAGTGCAGCGGCGACGGCTCCAGTTGAAGGCCGATCCCACGCGGGTGATCACGCGTCTGTTCCTTCCCGCCGGCGAAGAGCGCGTCAGGGCCATCTTTGAGCGCGTTCTGGCGCTGGCGGACGACCAGGTATCAAGCGTTCTGGGCCGTGTCATTCAGGATTTCTCCTCTCGGCACAAAGACATTACGGCCGCGTTTCGGGCCCACTTCGAGGAGGCGGCTCGTCGAGTCAACTGGAGTGGGACGCTTTCGCCCGATCGCTGCCTGCTTATCGGCGCTTACTTCACGAGCGAATATTCGCTGGAATCGGTGGCGTTGTACAACCCGTCGATCGTGCCACATCCGGACCAGAATGGATTGCCCAATAACGCGTGCCGATTCATCGTGAGTTTGCGTGCCTGCGGGGAAGGCCATATTTCCTCGATTGAGTTTCGCAGCGGCGTCATCGACGGCCGAAACAGGATCACGCTCGATCCCCTGCTGGGTTTCACCGCCTGTGAGCAGCGCGTACCAGACAAGCGCTACGAGAAGTACCCCTTCTTCCTCAAGCTCATCGAGATGGGGGCGTATAACGCGACTGCGGAGGGCGTCCTGCGAGACCTGGGCGCGTACTTCACCCTCGAAGATCTGGAGCGGGCCGTCGCGCAGCACCGGCAAGACAGCGACGATCTCGAATACCTGCGGGAATCACTGGACAACATTCTGTGGCTGGCCCGGTCAAACTACCACCTGACGTTTCCTGAGGACAGCGACATTTCCGAGCGGGTGATCTTTCCGGTCAGCGAGAACGAAAGCTGCGGGATCGAAGACGCCCGCTTCGTGCGCTTCGTCGATGAAAACGGGAACGTTGAGTACTTTGCCACGTACTCCGCCCACAACGGCTTTCGCGTCCTCCCTCAGTTCATCGAAACGTCGGACTTCCGCCACTTCAAGATCATTACGCTCAACGGGAGGTATGCCCAGTACAAGGGCATGGCCCTGTTTCCCCGCAAGATTGACGGCAGCTACCTGATGATCTCCCGGATGGACGGCGAGAACTTGTACCTCATGCCCTCGGGCAACCGTCACTTCTGGAACGAGTCCATCTTACTCCAGCAGCCGAAGCAGCCGTGGGAGTTCGTGCAAATCGGCAACTGCGGCTCGCCGCTGGAAACCCGCGAGGGCTGGCTGCTGCTTACCCACGGCGTCGGCCCGCTGCGGCAGTACTGCATGGGGGCCATGCTTCTGGACCTCCGCGATCCGTCGAAGGTCATCGGTCAATTGGAGATGCCCTTGCTCATGCCCAACGCTGAGGATCGTGACGGCCACGTCCCGAATGTCGTCTACTCTTGTGGCGCGCTGATCCACAACGATGTTCTGATCATACCGTATGCCAGGTCGGACACGGCTACCGCCTTCGCGACGGTGCCGCTTGTGGACCTCCTGACTCACCTGAGCGGATAGACGGAGCGCGTATTTCCATCGGGTGGTCGGTTGTCGAAAGGGCCGGCGACCGATCGCTATTAATCAGGGACGAGGTGCTGGTCGACGACGACCCGAACAACGGCTATCTCCGCCGGCGAAATCGTTATGCACGATCGCGGGGCGCGAAAGGGAGCCGGAAGCGCAAGCGAGGGGAGGACGCACCTGCGCTACTCATGCAAAACCCTCGCTCGCGCTTCGGGCTCAGACCGACAGCGCGCGAGAATCGTCAATAGCGGTTCAGGGTGGGGACAGGCGTCTCGCCTGTCCAAATGGGTCGATGCCGACGATTGCCCGGCGGTACGCCGGCCCCACCCGCCGAGCGGCGGCGGGCCGAGCGGAGCTCGGCTTCGTTTCGCAACTAAACAACCGTGCGCGATTCGGCGGCGCGTTAATCTGAACCCCAAGCGCGAGCGCGGGGCCTTGGCCGATCGCTTGCGCTCGCGGTTCTGATTGGCGGCGCACGATCGCGCCCGG